>MNUO01000037.1 GCA_001871015.1 Candidatus Desantisbacteria bacterium CG1_02_38_46 | reverse complement strand
GGTAAATATAATAAGGTAAGGCGAGTAAACTCGCCCACTACAAGTAGTGGCAGAGTTTACTCTGCAAAAGATAGGATGTAATATGATTATTCTTGTATATTCAATTTTCTTGCCAGTTTTGGGCGGACTAATCTGTCTGTTAATTCCAAATAGAGTAAAAATTCTCAAAGAGGCAATTGCTCTGATTGTAAGTTTTGTTGCTTTGGTTATCGGTATAACCATTTTTAAAGAAAAAGGAGCAGTTTTTTATAGGGAATTAGGTTTACTTACACAGATATTAGGAATTAATCTTGACCTCAGGGTCGACTACTTAAATTCTTTTATACTTATGTTTATAACCTTTTTCGGGTTTCTGATCACTCTTTATTCCCTGAAATTTATGTCCGGAAAGAACAGACTGAACGAATATTATGCCTATCTTCTTATTAATATTGGTGTGGCAAATGGTGCAGTGCTTTCGAACAACCTTTTAACCCTGCTGATATTCTGGGATTTAGTTTTAATTTGCCTTTATGGAATGATAAGTATAGGAGGTGGAAAAGCTGCCTCCTGCAGTGCAAGAAAGTCCTTTATAATTGTTGGAGTTGCCGATTTTCTACTCTTGTTAGGAATTCTTTTGGTATGGTATATGACGAGAACATTCAGTATTGATGTTATAAAAGCAACTTTGTTTACAAGTGTGAGTTTTAAGATAAGTGCACTCGCATTTATTTGTATGGCTTGCGGTGCACTTGCTAAGGCAGGTTCAATGCCTTTCCATACATGGATTCCTGATGCTGCGACTGAAGCGCCTGTTCCTGTGATGGCATTTTTACCAGCATCTCTTGATAAACTCCTCGGTATTTATCTCCTTATTCGCATTACTTCAGATTTGTTTATAATGCCATCATGGCTTGGGATGATATTGATGTTCATCGGTGCTTTTACAATTATTGCTGCTGTTATGATGGCTTTAATTCAGCATGATTTGAAGAAATTACTTTCATATCATGCAGTTAGCCAGGTAGGATATATGGTGCTGGGCATTGGAACTGGAAATCCAATAGGTATTGCCGGTGGATTATTCCATATGTTGAATCACGCAATATATAAATCCTGCTTGTTTTTAGGTGGTGGAGCAGTAGAACATCAAGCAGGTACAACCGACCTTGAGAAATTGGGAGGGCTTTCCAGAGTAATGCCAATTACTTTTGTCGCTACACTGATTGCAGCGTTTTCAATTTCTGGAGTTCCCCCATTTAATGGATTTATTTCTAAATGGATGGTGTACCAAGGAGTAATACAGTCAGCAAGTTCACAAGTGAATCAGTTGACAAGTTTCTTTTGCTGGATATTTTTAGTGGCTGCAATGTTTGGTTCTGCGCTGACGCTTGCCTCATTTATGAAACTGATTCATTCCACATTTTTTGGTCAACCTGTTAACGAGTCTCCCACCACCACTGCTTCGGCGGGTAGGGAAAGCTCCACTCCTATTAAAGAAGTTAACTGGACAATGTGGGTACCAATGGCAGTGCTCGCAGCACTTTGTGTAATTTTTGGTGTATTTGCCCAGATTCCACTCGGAAAATTCATTGGTCCTGCAATTGGACTTGATTTTGCTCGCATTCCCAGAGCTTTAAGTCTTTCAGGGCTTTGGAGTCCAACTTTAGCAACTGGTTTAATAGTTATTGGGTTGATTATTGGCTACCTTATTTATATAATAGGAAAGGCGACAAAGCCCAGAGTTGATTCAATTTACATTGGTGGAGAAGTGGCTACTGAGGTTCATCGTTTTCCTGGAACTCAATTTTATAATACTGTAAAGGAAATTGGTGGATTATCAGGTATTTATAAAGCAGCTGAAAAGAAGTTTTTAGATTTTTATAAATGGGGAATGGGATTTCTTAAAGGTGTCGCCTATATTCTGTTTTATTGCATAGATAGATTTGTTGACTGGCTTGTGCTCGGAGTTGCAAGGTTGGTATTGTTATTCTCCTGGATTCTGCGCAGAGGACATATCGGAGCACTGCCAACTTATCTTGCCTGGTGTTTGATTGGTTTTGGAATTATATTGTATGTTCTTGTGCGATAAATTGCAATGTATCGGCAGAGAAATAAGTCGAGTAAACTCGACCACTACAAGTAGTGGCAGACCTTGGTCTGCAATTTAGTCGAGTAAACTCGACCACTACAAGTAGTGGCAGACCTTGGTCTGCAATTTAGGCGAGTAAACTCGACCACTACATGCCGAATGGGGACAGTCCCTATGAGGATAAAATGTTGTTAATCATTCTTCTAATTTTTATGATTGCGGGCGCAATTATAGCGCTTGAAACCAAGAATCTTCTTTCTGCAGTTATTGCTGTTGGTGCAGTTGGTGCAGGAGTGAGTATTTGTTTCTTGATGTTAGGGGCGCCGGATATTGCGATAACCCAGATGGCTGTAGAAACTCTCTCTTTAGTCATATTAATCAGGGCGACAATTAGCCGCGACCTCACCCATGTCACAGCTCAAAAAGAAGTTGGTGGCTTGATTGCAATAGGTGTTTTTATGGCAATATTTGTCCTTTTTTCAACATTTGCCCTGATGGAAATTCCTTCTTTCGGAAAACCCCTGATGACAGTTTCTTCTCATTATGTTCAGAATGGTTTAGCTCAAACAGGAGCATCAAATATAGTTTCGGCTATAATTCTTGATTATCGTGGTTATGATACCCTCGGAGAAGCTACAATTCTATTTGTTGCTGTTGCAGGTGCAATTGTATTATTGAGGAAAAAAGGCAGGAAAAAAGTTGGAGAAAAAGATGAATAAACCAGGTATGACTTTAATAGTAAAGACAATAGTTAGGATTAGCACAAGTTTGATTTTGCTCTATGGAGTGTATATTGTAGCATATGGACAATTAACCCCTGGTGGAGGATTTCCTGGAGGGGTTATTATTGGTGCTGCATTCATTCTGCTATGCCTGGCTTTTGGTAAAGAGGTAGCGCTGAAGAAAATGAGCACTGCTTCTGCCTCAATTCTCGATTCTGCCGGGGCGCTGATATTTTTAGGGGTTGCATTGTTAGGTTATATCTGGGGAACATTCTTTTTGAATTTCTTTCCAAATAAAGGGATACCCTTTCATCTCTGGACAGCTGGCATAATTCCATTATGTAATATTGGCATTGGATTGAAAGTAAGCGTCTGTCTTTTTGGGGCATTCATTGCACTTGTTCTATTCAGGGTTGCAAAAAAAGAGAATTAAAAATATGGAGGCGAAATGCTAATTTATGTTTTATGCATAATATTGTTTGCAATAGGCTTATATGGAATAGTTGTTAAGAAAAATTTAGTAAAGATAATTATTAGTTTTGGAATTCTTGATTATTCGGTTAACTTATTTTTTATACTTCTTGGATACAAGCGAGATGGCATTGCTCCGATTATGATGAAAGGACAGGATAAAGCGCAATTTGTTGCCCAGGCCGTCGACCCATTACCGCAGGCACTTGTGCTCACTTCTATTGTAATCGGACTTGGTATTACAATTCTAATGGTTGCAATTGCAATCAGACTTTATGACAAATATGGAACTTTTGATGTGATGAAAATGCGCAAATTAAAGGGGTAAACGGATGCAAATAATACCACTGTTTATTGCTGTTCCATTAGGTGCTGCTTTTATTCTGGCAATGTTAGGAAAGGCAAGGCACAGCCTTATTGATTTACTCGCAAATATTGTAACAGCATTTCTATTGATTCTGGCCATAAGTGTGATTGGAGTCAAGGGGACCACTACCTATTCTATGGGCAGATGGCTTCCACCAATAGGCATTGTTCTTGTGCTGGATGGTTTGTCCATTCTTATGCTTGTTATGGTAAATCTTATTTCCTTTCTGGCTACTATTTTTTCGATTTCCTACATTGAAAGGTTTACTGCGAAGGCGAAGTTTTATGCAATGTTTATGCTTATGATTGCTGGATTGAATGGCGTAATTTTGACCGGTGATATGTTCAATATGTTTGTATTTCTTGAGATTGCTTCAATTGCCTCTTATGTCCTTGTTGCTTTTGGGACTGAAGACGAAGAATTGGAGGCTTCCTTTAAATATATGGTAATAGGTTCGGTAGGCGGACTCTTTATCCTTTTATCAATTGCTCTGCTCTACGGAATGACAGGAACCTTAAATATGGCTCATCTTTCTCAAATAATTGCCAGCAAGAATTTTGGTATTGGTTTGTTATTTACCAGTGCTCTGTTAATTGCTGGTTTTGCCATAAAAGCAGCTATTGTTCCATTCCATGCCTGGCTTCCGGATGCTCATCCAAGCGCTCCTGCACCAATTTCTGCAATGCTGTCTGGAGTGTTCATTAAAATTCTTGGAATTTATACAATGATGAGAATATTGACAAATGTTATCGGTATTGCCACTCTCGGTCGAGCCTGGGATATTATGCTGGTCCTTGGTGCTATCTCAATGGTTGCCGGAGGACTTCTTGCCATAGGTCAGTGGGATTACAAACGGTTGCTTGCCTATTCCAGCATAAGTCAGGTGGGTTATATTATGCTCGCATTTGGACTTGGTACTCCGTTAGGTTATCTTGCTGCATTATTCCATCTTGCGAATCATTCTATTTTTAAAGCCCTGATGTTTTTAAATTCGGGAGCTGTGGAATATGCGACAGAGACCAGAGATTTACAGAAGATGGGAGGACTTTCTGAGAGAATGCCTGTGACCGGCATAACTTCTACAGTTGGCACGCTTTCTATCTCTGGAGTACCTCCATTTAATGGTTTCTGGAGCAAACTTTTAATTATTATTGCTATAGTTCAAGCAGGTCGGCCTGTGTATGCGGTTATTGCAATATTGGTAAGTGTTCTAACCCTTGCATATTTCTTGAAAGTTCAAAGGTATGCATTCTTTGGTAAGATTAAGGATACCCTGATGAACATAAAAGAGGTTCCGGTTCCAATGTGCATTTCCTTAATTGTTCTGGCTGCACTTTGCCTGATTATAGGATTGGACGCATTTCGCATCATTCAGGGCACCAATGCGTCCTGGTTTATAAGGGTAATGATTGAGCCGGCAAAAGAAGTTCTGGTCAACGGAACCAATTATGTAAAAACGATTCTGCCGTAGTGGCACGACCCGCCTCGGCGGGTGCCCCGGCTCTGCGATTTAGTCAAGTAAACTTGACCACTACAATTAGTGGAGTTGACAGATGAAAATGAGTAAGTTTGTACTTTTCGTCATTTTATTCCTGCTGTGGTTACTTTTAACATGGACCTTTAATTATCAGGACGTTACCATAGGTCTAATTTTGAGTTTATTTATTGCAATTCTAATGGGTGACATTTTCACAGAGCATCCAGGCAAATTCAAAGATATTAAAAGGTACCTCTGGATGATTGCTTACATTCCATATTTCTTCTGGTATTGCATACTTGCAAATTTTGATGTTGCATATCGCGTGCTTCACCCTAAAATGCCAATAAAACCTGGAATAGTGAAGGTGAAAACAAATTTGAAATCAGATGCTGGAAGGACATTTCTTGCAAATTCCATAACTCTTACTCCAGGGACATTGTCTGTTGATATAACTGATGAAGGGTATCTCTATGTTCACTGGATTAATGTTAAGACCATAGATATTGAAGAAGCGAGCAAGGAAATTGTAGCCAAATTTGAATATTTTCTGAAACATATCTACGAATGAGAAAAAGGGGACAGGCTGCTTTTTAACACTAATTCACAATTCAATGGAGTCCCCCCAAAAATGGTTAACATTTTTGGGGTGTAAGACCTGACCCCCGTAGTAGGAGATTTTTATGACTTACTTACTTATAATTCTTGGAATATGTTGTTTTCTCTGTCTTTATAGAATTGCAAGAGGACCCACTGCTGCGGATAGAGCAGTTGCAACAGACATCTTAGGGATTCTTGTGGTTGGCTTCTGTGGATTTTTTTCACTTAAGGCCAAACAGGACTGGTATATGAACATAGCACTTATCTGGGCATTGCTTGGATTTATTGGAGCAATTACACTCGCAAAATATTTAGAGGGGAAACACTTTGATGAATGAAATAGGAATGGTTTTGTTAATCATTGGTGTAGCATTTGATTTACTGGGTTGTATAGGAATAGTGAGATTGCCAGATGTATATAACAGGCTTCAGGCATCCACGAAATCAGTTACATTGGGGACATGGCTAATCTTGCTGGGTGTGTTTTTTATCAGCGGTGGTTTTACTGCAATGGGAATAAAGGCTCTTATTTGTATTTTCTTTATCGTTCTTGCATCTCCTACTGCTGCTCACGCTCTTGCAAGAGGAGCGCATATTTCAGGGGTAAAACTGTGGGAGAAAAGTGTCTGCGATAAATACGAAGAGGACAAGTCCAAATGAAAAAGCCGAAGTTAAGAGAGCTGGGTGAGGCAATAAAAGCTCTGATTAAGGGCCCATATACTACAAAATTTCCATTTGCACCTTCTCCAGCAGCCCCTGCTTATCGTGGAAAGGTTGAGTTTGACGATAAAGAATGTGTTGGATGCGGTGCCTGCGTTGAAGTTTGTCCTGCAAAAGCACTTGAAATGGTTGATGATATAAAGAGTGGAAAACGCCAGATTATTCATCACTATGATATTTGTATTTTCTGTGGGCAGTGCCAGGCAAACTGTCTGACCAAAAAGGGCATCAATCTCACGCAGGAATATGATCTGGCTTTCTTGAAGGACAGGGATAAACAAATTACAAGTGTAGAAAAAAACCTTGTATTCTGCGAGTGCTGCGGTGAGGTTGTTACTACTATTGAGCACCTGCGATATTTAGCAAAGAAACTCGGGCCACTTGCATATTCAAATGCTAACCTTATCTTAATCAACCAGGAAGAATTGGGGTTGATTGAAGGACCTGCAGAAAAAGAAGAAATTCCACATAAAAGAGCGAGTTTGATGCGCATTCTCTGCGCTAAGTGCCGCCGGCAGGTAGTGATTAAAGAAGAATGGGGAGAAAAATAGTTGAAAAAGGGGACAGGCTACTTTTTCTAAAATTAAAAAAGCGATTAAAGGGTAAAGTTGTAATCGTAGGGGTCGGTAATCCATTGAAAGGCGATGATGGTGCCGGCCTTTTTTTTATCCAGCAATTGAAAAATGTAGTGGCACGACCCACCTCAGCGGCGGGTGCCCCGGCTCTGCAGAAAAGAGGACAGTCCCCCAAAAAGAGGACAGTCCCCTTTTTGCTAATAGATGCTGGCGAAGTCCCTGAGAATTATCTCAGTCCTATCATCAAAGCAAAGCCAGATACGATTATGGTCGTAGATGCTGCTGATTTTGGAGGAAAACCGGGTGAAGTCAGGATTTTTGAAACAGAAGATATAAGTAAAATTGGCTTCACTACCCACACCCTCTCGCCACGTGTGTTTATGGATTGCCTCAAACAACAGACAGATGCAGACATTTTTCTTCTTGCAATTCAGCCCCAGACTATTGAATTAGGTGCATTTCTAACTCCCGAATTAAAATCTTCCATCAAAAAATTGGTTAAGGCATTTCTTGTATAGATTTATACTAAAGCAAAACGGAAGTCTATAAAAGGCAAATCCGCTTTTTTATTTGATAAATTTAATAAAGTATGATATAATATAAATTGGAGGGTAGATGGAAATACCGACAAAATATAATCCAGAAGAAGTTGAAGATAAATGGTACAATTATTGGATAGATAAGAATTACTTCCGGGCAGATGTTAAAAGCAAAAAGGAACCGTTTTGCATAGTGATTCCGCCGCCAAATGTTACAGGTTCACTTCATATGGGACATGCCCTGAACAATACCCTCCAGGATATTCTCACCCGATGGAATAGGATGCAGGAATACAATGTCCTCTGGTTACCAGGGACTGACCATGCCGGCATCGCCACGCAGAATGTAGTTGAAAAAGAATTGGCGAAGGAAGGATTAACCCGACAAGAATTAGGCAGGGTTAAATTTGTTGAGAGAGTCTGGAAGTGGAAAGAAGAAACCGGCGGCACAATTATAAATCAATTAAAAAAACTTGGCTGTTCCTGTGATTGGAGCCGGACACGATTCACAATGGACGAAGGACTTTCAAAAGCAGTTCAGGAAGTGTTTATATCTCTGTACAATGAAGGTTTTATCTATCGGGGCAATTATATCATAAACTGGTGTCCACGCTGCCAGACCGCTCTTTCTGACCTTGAAGCCGAACACAAAGATGTAAAGGGCCATTTGTATTATGTGAAATATCCTTTTATGAATGGCGATTATATTGTAGTTGCCACAACCCGCCCGGAAACTATTTTCGCAGACCTTGCAATTGCTGTGAATCCGCAGGACAAGCGCTACAAAAATCTCATTGGGAAGAAAGTTCGATTACCTGCTCCCTGTGGAGACAGGGAAATTCCGATTATTGCAGATGATTATGTGGATATCA
This sequence comes from Candidatus Desantisbacteria bacterium CG1_02_38_46, assembly GCA_001871015.1. Taxonomy (GTDB): domain Bacteria; phylum Desantisbacteria; class UBA1551; order UBA1551; family UBA1559; genus UBA1559. The sequence continues at coordinate 1,057 of MNUO01000037.1, read as the reverse complement.
AATTTGGAACCGGCTGTCTTAAAATTACTCCTGCCCATGACCCTGCTGATTTTGAGATTGGAAATCGACACAATCTTGAGGCAATAAAGGTTATAGGTCCGGATGGGAAAATGAATGAGCAGGCTCGTAAATATAAGGGTTTAGACCGTTTTGAGTGCCGCAAAGTTTTAGTGGATGATTTGAAAAGAGAAGGATACATAGAGAAAATTGAAGGTTACAAATATTCTATTGGTTCCTGTTATCGCTGCCATACCTATGTAGAACCATACCTTTCCCGTCAGTGGTTTGTGAGAATGAAAGAACTTGCAAAACCTGCCTTAAAAGCTGTTAAGGATGGGAAGGTCAAATTCGTTCCAAAGAACTGGGAAAAGACTTATTTTCAATGGATGGAAAACATCAGGGATTGGTGCATTTCAAGGCAAATCTGGTGGGGGCATAGAATCCCAGTCTGGTATTGCGAGAACGAAAACTGTGCACCGATTGCTTCCAGGATAAAACCCGATAAATGTCCAAAGTGTGGAGGCGATAAGTTAACTCAGGACGAAGATGTGTTAGATACCTGGTTCAGTTCAGCACTCTGGCCATTTTCAACGCTGGGATGGCCTGATAAAACAGAAGATTTGCAGGTATTTTATCCAACGAGTGTGCTTTCTACTGGATTTGATATTATTTTCTTCTGGGTTGCGAGGATGATAATAATGGGTTTGCATTTTATGGGGGATGCGCCGTTTAGCACTGTTTATATTCATGCGCTCATCCGTGATATTGAAGGGCAGAAGATGAGTAAGTCAAAAGGAAATGTTATCGACCCCCTTGCAGTCATTGACAATTACGGCACTGATGCTCTGCGTTTTACGCTTGCAGCGTTAGCAGTTAAAGGAAGGGATATTTATCTTTCTGAAGAACGCATTCAGGGATATCGGAATTTTATGAACAAAATCTGGAACGCAAGCAGATTTATTATAATGAATCTTGCCACCCGACCCACTATCGTGGGTACCCCGGTGGGTACCCGTCAACCAACACTTGCAGATAAATGGATTATCTCCCGGCTCAA
>MNUO01000034.1 GCA_001871015.1 Candidatus Desantisbacteria bacterium CG1_02_38_46 | reverse complement strand
CTTAGGGTTGGTGGGAGAAAATCTTTTTATTTCAGCAATCAGGTTGATTTTGCCAGGAATAGAGATAGCAGACAAAAAACTATGAGTTTGTAGTGGCAGAGATTGCTGTGCTTTTGGTGAAACATTTTTAATTTTACCTGCCAATTCTTTATAAAATTTACTGTTTTCGTCAACTTCCCGTTTTTTATTTTCTACAATCTTATCTAAAATCATGACTTTCCCCCTCACTTTTATCCTCTTCCACCCACCTCATTTTACTCCTTGCTAAATTTTATCAGGTCTTCTAATTTCTCTAATGCACTTCCTGATTTTATTGAATTTTTTCCTATTTCAATACCTTCTTCAAAAGTTTTTGCTTTTTCTGCTGCAACAAAAATTGCTGCCGAATTCATCAGAACTACATCCTGTTTTGGTCCGGTCATTCCTGTGAACAAATCAATAATTATCTGTGCATTTTTCTTAGCATCTCCACCTTTTATATCCTCGAGTTTTGCTCTTTTAAGTCCAAAATCCTCGGGCTGAATGTAATAAGTATTTATATTCCCATCTTTTAATTGCGAAATCTTTGTTCGTCCAGTTATACTAATTTCATCAGTCGCCCGAGTCGCCACATGCGACTCGCCGTGGTGAGGCGACCCCTCGCCGTAAACAACGAATGCTGACTTTGAACCAAGATTTTTCAAAACCATTGCAATCGGCTGGGTCAAATCCGGGTTATAAACTCCCAGGACCTGCACATTTGCTCCTGCTGGATTTGTGAGTGGGCCAAGTATATTGAAAATTGTGCGAATTCCTATCTCACGCCTGGGACCAAGTGCGAATTTCATAGCACTGTGAAAAAGCGGCGCATACAAGAAACCAATACCAATCTTTTCAATACACTGCTTGACTTTTTCTGCAGGTACATCCAGATTTACACCCAGAGTCATAAGGACATCTGCACTTCCACATTGACTTGATACTGAGCGATTTCCGTGTTTTGCCACTATTAAACCTGCACCTGCAACTACAAATGCTGCGGCAGTAGAAATATTAAAGGTGTGAGTCTCGTCTCCACCCGTTCCACAGGTGTCCACAATTATTTCTCTATCAATATTGATTCTGGTTGCTTTCTCGCGCATTACTTTTGCGCACCCAGTTATTTCCTCAACAGTCTCACCCTTCATTCGCAGAGCAGTAATAAATGATGCAATTTGTGCAGGCGTCGCTGTACCTTCCATAATCTCCCGCATTGTTCCAATTGCCTCTTCCTCAGTCAAATTTTCCTTCTTCACAACCTTCGCTATCGCCTCTTTAATCATACAAACTCCTTGTTAGCCACGGATTAATACGGATGTCATTCCTGCGAAAGCAGGAATCCAAAATATTTTTAACAGGGAACTTACGAAAACTTATTTTTCTATTTTTTTAAACAATGCCCATGTGACACCGTAGAGCCCTGTGGGCTCATATCCGCATTCAATCAAGTTATGAGTCTTTTTATATCCTTCAATCCACTCTTCAATTACATCATCAGATTGTTCTTCAGCATATTTATAAGACTCGTCTTCATTTTCTTCATCGGATTTCTTTGAATCATATATATCGCTAACACAAATTCCGCCCCACCCCTCGTATATGAGTAGATATTTCCCCTTTTTCTCTACACCAACCTCATCTGAAATTTCTCCCAAAGTATCCCACACCCAGTTCCATATTTTAGGTGGGGGGTCAGTTTCTTTGAGATTTACTTTCTTCATCTTTGCTATTTCAATTTTATTCCACCAAAATTTTATGAATTTGATGAAGATACTCTTTCTGAACCGCATTCATCGCTATATTAAATGCATCAATTTCAGATGTTATTATTGGAGGATTACCTCTATCAACACGCTCTCTTGCCACTACTTTACAAAAAGCTTCACCTATTAGTTCTGCTAATATTACTTTCCCTTCATCTCTTTTGGGTTCTAATTTTTCGTCAAGATATTGCTGTATCATAGGAAACATAACAAAAATTTTTATTTTACCAGATTCATATGCAACACGTTGATTAGGATCTCTTTCTAAATCTGGAGTAATTTCAGAAAAGAAACCACCCTTAGGTATCTCTAATTTCTTTTTTTTCTTTCCTTCTTTCTCTTCTGGAATAACATCTACCTCTGCCGTTGCATTACTACCATCTTCTGAAATACACTTTATTGTTCCAATTGACCCAACTTCTCGCCCTATCACTCTGAATCTGCCTATTAGAATTTCAGGTCGTTTTGAGTGAGGACGAAAATTATTTATATCTGGATCTAAAACTGATATCTTTTCGTTATTACTTGAAGTTACTTTCACTTTTGGAATAATTCCTACTTGTTTAAAAGGAACATATACTGAAAACCATCTTTCTTTATTAATAATAATATGTGCTTTTGATGGTTTTATCATAATGCCTCTGACCTCATCATCTTTTTCCAGATCTGTTCCATCGGGTAATTCTTTTTCAAGTTCAAGCTTTGCGAATCTATTTAATAATTGACATATTTTATTTAACATTTTCTTCGTTTGTTCAGACATTTTTATGGATGGCTTACTTTTTAACAATTCCTCTTTTTTCTTCTCAATGAAAGGTTGCAAAACCTTTTCTATCTCATTTTGTAAAATTTTGCAATATTGATGTTGCCATTCTATTCCACATCTATTGGGATCAATCATTCCGTAATCACCCCTTTTTATCCTTCCATAAATTCCTTCACATACAACCTCACCAAAAAAATAACTTCCTGCCTTTTCAGATGAAAATTTAAATAATGTTTTATCAAGAATGGCACCACCACTTTTTATTAACAATCCTGCTTTTGAATAAGGGTCGTTGTATGGACTATCTAATTCAGTATCGCTTTCAAGTATCTTCACTTTAATCTCATCACCATAATTAGGTAATGTGATAGGCATATTAAGGATTTCTTTTCCTGCTGGCTTTTCAAATGAAATAGGTGAAGATATCCTGCTTCCATCTTTTGATGACTCAAAACACAAATAAACTTTCCTTTTAGTAGATGAATTAATTTCTCTTAAGGCAAAATGATTACAAATTTGAGGTTTTAGTGTCTTATACTCAGGACATTTAATCCTTTCATTAGTAATAGAAATTTTTACGCAAGTCCCGTTTTCTTTAATGCCAACTTCATCTCTTTCTTCTAAGCTTGGAATATAACTTTCTTTAATAATTTTATATTTTGCACTGCTGCTAGTTTCATCCCACCATAATTCTGCAATAGATATTTTATTATCCTTTATAGTATAAATTATTCCTTTACCCAACGCCAAAATTGATTCTTTCAGTCCTCTGCCAAATAAACCTCTTACACTTTTACCTTTTTCAAATCCACTTGTTTCACCTCCAAATTTAAGCGCTTCTTCAAGTTGATTTTTTTCCATTCCTTCAGCAAAATCAATTGCTTTTAATTCTTCACATCTTCCACCCTTCAATCTTTTTATAAAAACTTTTATTTCTCCTGAACAAACAACATTTTTTTCCTCAAGTCTCCTGTAACTATCATCGCAATTAGTTACCAATTCTACAATAGCATCCGGAAAAGTCCGAATAGTTGCAAGACTCATTTGTTTAACAATTCTGGGTTCTATTTGAAGTTTTTTCGCTTCACCAAAAATACTACTATTCATAATTATATACCCCCCCATTTTGTATTTATTAGCGGAACATTTGTTTTCTACATATTGTCAAAAAATCTATCAATTCCCTTTCTTTATATTCCTTGCAAACATTCAAACAATATTCAAAGTTTTGTTTTAATACTCTTTCTGGTGTCTCTCTTGTTGCTCCAAGCATCTCTCTAAATTCTCCTTCAGTGATAGTGAAAATATTTTTGTCGCTCTTAAAATTTATAAATGCCTTGCTTTGTTTTATAAAATTTATTATAGTTTCACCTCGCTCTCGTGACTGTTTATTTATTGTTTTATGATTTTTAATCATTTCAATTTTAACATTATCTAATTGATCAGAAATATCTTTGGCAATCTTAATACCAAATTCTGTAATTTGAAAGCCACTTTTTTCATTCCCTACAACCCATCCATTATTTCTACATCGTATCATAGACAAATATACACGATTGCTATCTGGCCATTGGCTATAACGTCTTAAACAAAAACGTTTGGGGAAAAGAGTAAAACATTCCTTTGCAAGTCTCTCAAAAGCGCATTCTTCATGTTGAGCTGATAGGTGAAAAATCGCAAAAATTGTCAGTTTGTCTATAGCAATTGAATTATAAATTTTTTCATTGAATATTTTTCCCATTGGTGATTTTCTCCTCTACATTTTTTATCAATTTTTTAAAACACTGATAAATTTTTAAATCTTTGTCATTACCATTTCTATGATAATTTGTAATTATCTTTTTGTATTGTTTTTCAATCGCTCCTTGGGTGTTTTTGGGAAGTAAGGGAATGGGAATTGATAAAATTTCATTTTTAGCAATACTAGTCGCCGCTGAACCATGTTTTATGGCATTAAACCATTCTTTTCCAAATTTTGTTTTTAAAAAAATGCTTACAAAATAAGGAGATAGTTTATTTATTCTGAGCGTAAAGATACAATCGGAAACTATTCCCATATCTTTTTTTGAAGAAATAATACCACATTTTCCTACACATCCGTTCCCGACTCGAGCGATTAAAATATCGCCAATTCTTGTGTGGGCATTTTTAAAGTCCATTTTGCTATTCGGTTGAATAAATTTTTTATCCTTTTCATAATTTATGCCAATATCTGCAATATTTGTAGTATGAAGAAAATGCAGTCCCTTGCCTGAAAACACCCTATCTTTTCCATAAAGAGTTTTTCCGGTTTTACAATAAATTATAAAATTATCTAATGGTCTAACTACAAGCCCGTTATTACCTAATTTTCTTAATGAACACTTTTTAAAATTATAATAAAAATTATAATCCATTCTATTTAATAATTTTTCTCCTTTAGCTTTTATTTTGTTATTTAATTCCCCTTTTTTATTGAGATCATATATTCCTACATAATATTTAAGATTATACATGTTCATTCTTTGAAGAATTAGAATACTTGTCTTTGCAGATGTATCTTCAAAAATATTTCTCGGGAGATTAATAATTTGCAGTACCTTTGTTTTTCTTAGAATAAATTCACGCACATATCTATACTGTGGATTTGAAAGTATTCCGTCGGGAAGGACGATCGCAATAAAACCTCCCTCCTTCGCTATTTTTATAAAAATTTCAAGGAAGAGTATTTCAATTGCTTGGCTTCTTTTCAAATTCCCATTATTCTTAGCCAATTCATAATTAGACAGGATTTCCTGGGATCCTATACGATTAAACCAACTGCTAAATGGAGGATTTCCAACAACAAGGTCGAACCCACCATTCAAAAGAATTTTTTTAATTTCAGGTATTTGCCATGCTTGGTGTAAGAGACTATCTGCAGAGCAAATAAAAGAACTGGGCAAGTTAGATTTATTCAATATAGACACTATTTCTTTGTCAATGTCTATCCCGAATAATTTTGCACTTTTCCATTTCTTAGAAGCTATCCTGAGAAATACTCCATTACCAACTGCTGGATCAATTATATTTTCAATTTTTGTTTCTGAGATAAGAGAAATGGCTTTTTCTACTGCAAATTCGGGAGTAAAATATTGATTGTGGTTCTTCCTATTAGAATGTCTTAATTTTTCTATTTCTTTATTAGGAAAAAGTTCTAAATCTATTTTCTCTGCCTGTCTGACAAATGGTCTTGTTTTTACTAATTCACCAGTGGCAGAATCTCTGGTAAACCAAGCTCTGTCTTTTTTCCCTTTTGGTTTTATTAAAATATTTTCTTTTACTTTTTTGTATTTTTTCACTGCCATAGTTCATTTCTCCTTATATTTAAAAATCCTGAAAAATGGTCGCTGTCCCTATTTCTAATAACCAAAAAGTAAAAATTTATAGAGAGGAATTGATTTAATAGTAATACCACTCTCTTTAAACTCTCTTTCTTCATCATCGGTTATTATCAAAAGGTCCTTGCATTTAAGTTCCTTAGAACATTTTATAAGTGAACTTGCCTCCCTTTCATAATTATCTTTATTCATATCGTAACATACCTGTATAAGCGTGGATATTTTTAATCCTTTCTTTATTACAAAATCTACCTCATTATATCTATAGTCTTTCCAGTAATATATTTCGCATTTCTTTCTTTTCAATTCAACAGCAACAGTATTTTCATATAATCTGCCCCAATCAGGAGGAGATTTTGAACTTAAGGCACTGATTAATCCTGCATCTATACAGTAAATTTTCTGAGGGTGCTGTAATCGCTCCCTGATTTTATAGGAGAAAATTCGAATAGGTATAAATAAAAAAGCATTTTCAAAAAATCTTAAATAATTCTGCAAGGTAGGAACAGAAATTTTATTCCCACTGGACCCAAAGAAATTAGATATTTTTCTCAGACTAAAAAGATTAGAAATATTATTTATCAAATACGCCGCTATCTCTTCAACTAAAAAAGCGTCTTTTCTTATTCTTTCGCGGGATATTATATCGCGTGTTATTATGTCCCCAAAATACTGCTGCAAAATATCTTCCTTGTATTCATCAGCCAAAACTACTTCTGGAAAACCTCCAGATTTAATATATTCTGTCAGATATTTCCGTATTAAAGATTTCTCTCTTTCAGTAAAAATTTTTTTATTGTTAACTGAAAAATTGTTGAAATTCAAAAATTCTTTAAAAGAGAGAGGATAAAGATTGATTGTAAGATGCCTTCCCGTAAGAAGAGTGGCATAATCTTTTTTCAAAAGACTGGCATTAGAGCCACTTATAACGATTTTTACTTTCCCTTTAAATTCATCATAAATGCTCCTTAATTGTTTTTCCCAGCCATTTATGTTCTGGACTTCGTCTAAAAATAGGTATATCTTTTTGAATCTGTCCAATAATTTTTCTGCATAAACAAAATCTACAATGTCATTAAAATAACTTTCTTTTAATGGATGCAATTTTCTATTTTCAAAGTTTAAATATAAAATCTGATTTTTATTGACATTCTCGTCATCAAGAAGATGTTTTATAAATAAAAACATAAAATAGGTTTTTCCGCATCTTCTTATTCCAACTATGTCATTAATTAAATCTGTATCCAGTCGCCCAATGTCAAGTTCTCGCGTTCTAACCTCAGGTAGTGTTTTTTCCCAAAATTCATAAAAAAGTTCTTTTACCATTACAATATATATTTTACAATATTTTTCAAAATTGTCAAGTATATTTTACAATTTTGTATTTATATGCTCTATATTGATAATTAAAGTAGAATCTGTGTCTATTTTTGTTTGAGAAAATTGCCCAAAAGGTGCTTGCCTTCGGTGGTTAAAATGGATTCGGGGTGGAATTGGACGCCTTCAAGAATTGCAGAGTAAACTCTGCCACTACAAGTGCGATGAATTGCACCACTACTTTTACTTGAAACCTGAAACCTGGAACTTGAAACTTCTTTGTATCGGACACCCATAATTTCACCGTCTTTTGTCCAGGCAGAAATCTCCAGGCATTTTGGAACAGTTTTCTTTTCAATAACTAACGAGTGATACCTTGTTGCCTCAAATGGATTTGGTAAACCTTTAAAAATAGTTTTCCTGTCATGATAAATCATTGAGATTTTCCCATGCATAAGACGTTTTGCCTGAACAATTTTTCCGCCACAAACATAACCTATACACTGATGTCCGAAGCAAACACCGAGAATCGGAATTTTGCTGGCAAAATTTTTGATAACATCGTTTGAAATTCCTGCTTGTTCCGGCCTTCCTGGACCAGGTGAAATAACGATATGGGTTGGTTTAAGGGAGCGAATCTTGCCAATCGTTATTTTATCATTTCGGTAAACCCTGATATCTTTGCCCAGCTCTCCCAGATATTGAACAAGATTATAAGTAAATGAATCGTAATTATCAATCATCAAAATCATAGTCCCGCCTGTGCCATTTCAACTGCTTTTAACAATGCCCGGGCTTTGTTGAGCGTCTCACGATATTCATTCTCAGGTCTGGAATCCGCCACAATACCCGCGCCTGCTTGAATATATGCGGATGCTTTGTTCATCAGTATAGTGCGGATTGTAATACAGGTATCCACATTGCCAGAAAAAGAGAAATACCCGACTGCGCCTGCATAGAGTCCGCGCTTCAGTGGTTCCAGTTCGTCTATAACCTCCATTGCACGAATTTTTGGTGCACCGCTTACAGTGCCGGCTGGAAAGCAGGCACGGACACAGTCAAACCCATCTTTACCCTTATGCAATTTCCCGGTAATCTCTGAAACAATGTGCATCACATGAGAATATTTCTCAATGCTCATACTTTCGTTTAATTGGACACTTCCATATTCACAAACCCTGCCAAGGTCATTGCGTCCTAAATCCACCAGCATAACATGCTCTGCTCTCTCTTTTTCATCGGAAAGTAATTGAGTTTCCAATTTCCTGTCTTCTTTTTCGTCAATTCCTCGAGGTCTTGTGCCAGCAATGGGACGAACAGTGGCAATTCCATCCTCCACCCTCAGGAATACTTCTGGTGAAGAACCAATGACTTTCAAATTCCCCATTTTCAGATAATACATATATGGAGAGGGATTCACAATGCGCAATGCCCTGTATACATCAAATGGATTTGCATCAATTTTTGTCTCTATTCTCTGCGAGAGAACAGTCTGGATTATATCTCCTTTCTTTATATATTCCTTTGCCTTTTTGACAATTCTTTCAAATTCATTTTTTGTAAGATTCGATTTAAATTTTTCTTTGCTACTATTTGCAGAGTAAACTCTGCCACTACTTGTAGTGGTCGAGCTTGCTCGACTATTTGCCTTTAACGGTTCTTTCAACCTCTTCACCAGGAATTCAATCTTCAAGCAGGCAGTCTGATAGGCGTAATCCGGATTGTCCTTGATGACAACATTGGATACTATTTTTATGGAGTGTTCTATGTGGTCAAAAATCAAAAGAGTATCGGTAAGTAAAAAAATACTGTCGGGCAAATTCAGGTCATCGGGGTTTTTATCAGGAAGTTTTTCAAAAAAACGGACCATGTCATAAGAAATATATCCTACCATTCCGCCGAAAAATCGCGGCAGTCCTTTAACTTTTACAGGTTTATAGCGGTGCATAACTTCTTTCAGATTATCCAGGGGGTCCTGCTTCATTTTGATTTCGGTTTCCTGACCATCAATTATAAGATAGACGCTCTCACCCTTACTTTTAAATATCAGTGAGGGATTGGCACTAAGGAAGGAATAACGACCAATCTTTTCCTGTCCTTCAACGCTTTCCAGTAAGTACGCATAAGGTGTATCCCTCGCAATCTTCAGGAACGCTGAAACAGGCGTCTCTAAATCTGCAAGTATTTCCCTGTACACAGGAATAAGATTGCCGCGCTTTGCCAATTTTCTAAATTCGGATAAAGATGGGTAATACATAATATTGGTTCCTATTTTGACACGCCCACGACGTTTATTTACGAAAAACAAGGTTCTTGACCCGCCTGAGGCGGGGAAAGGTTCTTATATACTCCTGAACTGCAGTCCGGCGGTCTCATCCAGTCCGCACATTATGTTCAAGTTCTGAACTGCCTGACCTGCCGCACCCTTGACCAGGTTGTCAATTGCGGAAATAACCACAATCTGTCCTCGCCCTGCTCCACGGGCTGAAGCCTCTGCTCCCTCTGGAAGTGAAATCTCGCACATATTTGTGTGCGCAACAGACTGTGTCTGTGCAGTGTTACTTTTTCCCAGCACTCGCACAAACGGCTCATCCTTGTAGAATTTTTCATACACTTCATAAATTTTTTCAAATGTGAAATTTGCAGAATGAACCGGGGAACTAATAAAAATAGTGGATAGAATACCGCGGTCAATTGGAACAGTGTGTGGCACAAAAGAAATTTTGATATCACATTTCAAAGTCTCTTTGATAAATTGTTCAATCTCCGGAATATGGCGGTGCACATTAACATCGTAAGGACGAACATTCCCATATGTTTCTATGAAGAGGTTCTTTGTTTTCAGATTATATTTTTTTCCTGAACCAGATAATCCTGAGTAGGCACTTATACAAATCATTGGTCCTGCATCCTGCAATCCATAACCAGCATCCTCCATCTCTTTGATTGTTGGAGCAATTGCAAGAATTGCACCCGTGGGATAACAACCAGGATTAGCAACAAGGTTTGCCTTAGAAATTTTATCCCTGTACAACTCTGGCAGTCCATAAACTGCCTTTTTCAGGAAATCCTTAGCTGTGTGTTTAATTTTGTAATATTTCTCAAAAACCTCAGAATTTGAGAGACGAAAATCAGGACCCAGATCAATAACCTTTTTGCCTGCCTTGAGCAGTTCAGGAACCAGCCCCATACTAAAACCCGCTTCTTTACACAGCAGCAGCACATCAGATTTCTTTGCCATCACCTTTGGGTCAGTCTCTTCACATTTAATCCTGCAGATGCCTTTTAAATCAGGAATTAAATCTCCAATTTCACTTCCGGCAGCATGTTCTGAACCAAGATAGGCAACTTCTACATCTGGGTGACCTAACAGAATTTTAAGGGTTTCCTCCCCTGCCATTCCAGTTACACCTACTATTCCAACTTTAATCATCTTGCACCTCTATATTCCCTGCTCCAATTTGACACAATCAATATTATACCACACAAAAAAACAAAAGTCAAGTTAAACATACCTAAAAGTTGAAGGTCATTATTTTTTTAAACAAGGTTGGCTTCAAAAAGAAAAGAAGTAATATCCAGTGGATGGAATGGTTCCTGAGAGATGGGCTCAAACAGGCGGGGGCTCCATTTATCCCCTTTCTCAATGTCTTCAGAAAATTTAACTCCAAACAGAGTCAACTGCAAAAGGCCATTCTCCACTTTGTAATCGGGCTGGTCAGGTAAAATTATAATCTCAGAATCGTCAATTTTATTGATTGGACGCAGGATTGAAGGACCATAGAAAATAGCGTGCTTTTCTCCTGAGCCTTCTATTCTCAGCAGAAACGGAAAACTCAGTTCTATTTTTAACCTTCTACCTTTCTTTGGTATTTGGAGGTAACTATCTTTTACATTGCATTTTTCTTGTTTTTCATTAACCAGCAAAGTTATATTTTCTTGTTTTATCCAAATCGGAACCCTGATTTTCAAATCAAATAAATTTTTGGATTCAACTTCAATCTTTACAAACCCTTTCAAAGGATAAAGCGTTTCTATTTCCAACTTTACCTCTGAATCACCCATCCTGAACGTCGAGTGGACATTGTTGAAAAGATTGACGTAAAGCGTTTTTTCATTATAAGTAAATATATGCCTTGCAATTTCAGCAAGGGCAAATGTGCAGTGCATAGAACAACACCAGTATGCTTCAGTGCGTTTGCCAGGTGTGAGGTTTCCCATCTTGCCAAGTCTAAAATCCCCGCCTCCGTAATTTCCAGAAAACCCGCCATTAGAACACTGGTTCCAGTAAAAATGGTTTAGAATAATTTTTTCTGCCATCTCAATATATCTGGGTTTCTGTGTTATACTCCAGAGATAAAGATTTATCATCGCCCAGTCTGCCTCAGAACATCCTTCGTCACTTGTCCAGTTAGTATAACATTCAGGGACACCACCAGTCGGCAATATCCCTTTTGTTGAAATTTCATCCCATTCCGCTTCAACCTTATTCAAATAGAATTTGTCTCCGGTTGCAAGATAAAGATTAATTAAACCACGCAGGGTAGAAAAAAAATGATGGCTATGAATTGAATGCTCAAAGGTCTTTACAAGTTTCCCGATTTTCTTAGCAAGGTCAAGGTATTTTTCTTCTTTAGTGACACGCCAGAGATTGACCAAACCATCAATGCAGTGCGTGTAATTTGAATAAACATATGCGCATTTGCCCTGCTCCATATCAATCATTGCCTCTGGTGTAGTCCACAGAAGATGGGTTTTGATATAATAATCTCCTAATTTTTTTGCTGAGAGAATTGCTTTTTCATCGCGAGTAAGTTTGTAATATTCCACGAGTCCGCGCAAGAGCCAGCCCTGCCCTGAAATTTGGTCTCGATATATCTTCCCCTCTTCTAACTCTTTCTTGCCAAAATATCCTTCCTGTCGCTGCAGAGGAAGAATTCCCTCTACAACATCCTTCAATTTTTGCATCAAATTTTGCTTTAATTCTCTTGGGTATATATTTCCAGCATATGGAGCAATATAACTGAGTACATTTATATACCTTCCGCTTTCATCTCCTGCCCAGTGACCGCAGGGTGAACCTTCATCAGATAGCCCTAATAAATCAGCAAGGAGATAATTCAGCATGTATGGTCTGGCAGTGAATCCCTCCCGTATCGGAAACTCATCTTCGCGCAAAAGCCGGCGCAGCGCCATCTCTACCCTCCTGCTCAATTCTCCACCCAAATGAACATTTCTTAAATCAGGAGTAAGCATAACTATTTTTTGTCGAGTAAACTCGACCACTACAAAAATAGGGACAGGTTCTAATTATTAATAATAGCTCATCAAAAATAGAACCTGTCCCTAATTTATATTTTACAGGCGAATAACACAGGAAACCCGATGATTGCCTGAAGTTTTATTGGCGACACGGCTTAATGGATAAACCCAGGCATAGTCAATCTCGATTTCCGGAACACCAACAAATACATAACTTCCACCTACAGAAATGTCACTATAACTATTCCCTCCTGTTCCATATCCAGCTCGCACACCTATACTTTTCAGCAAGAACCATGATTCTGCACCGACATGGAATTTGAAATCATTTTGTAGTCCACCAATGCGATATGCGATGTCAGCGACAACTGCTATATCCTCGAGTGCAGCAAGTTTTGGTATCTTATATCCAACGCCTGCCTTAAAGTTAAAAGGAATCTGGTCAGTGCCCTGTGCATGAAGCGCAAGATTTGTAGAGAATAAATCTTGAAGCATCACGCCAGCAGAAATATTTTGGGTTAAATTATATAACAGTCCTGCATCTAAACTTACACCTACCTTTCCGTAACCACTGGCGAAAGTTGGGTCCTGACCTTTATTTGCCGCTCCGTTATCATCAACTCCATTCTTCGTATATTCATTTTCACCATACTGATGGTGCGGAATCTTTATACTTACGCCAACAGTAAGTTTTTGCATAATCCTTCTGGCGTATGAACCATAGAACATATTTTCCTGATACAACATTTCCCCTGCACTAATAAGAGAGCGCCCAAGCCACCCGGCACCAAATGCACTCCTTCCATCCAATGGCTGTGCATAAGCTCCATAGTAATCGGATATACTACTCTCATCAGTAAGTCCAAGAAACAGCGGCGCGTACATAAAAGTAAATTCCATTCCCTTAACCTGAATTAACCCCGCAGGGTTATAATAAATTGCATTGACATCGTCAGCAAGTCCCACAAATGCATGCCCCATTCCTAACGGACGCCCGCCTGCACCTAAATCCGTAAATGCCGCATAACTTAAATTGGCAATGAAGAAAAAACAAATAAATAAGAATAGAATTTTACTTTTCATCTCTACCTCCTAATCTCTGTAATATATTTTAGAAATCTGTATACTGCTACTCTGTAAAACAAATTATAGCACATTTTTTAGGTTTTGTCAAGTGAAAGTCCCATATTTTCACTATTTTTGTTTTTTCTTTGCCAGATTCTGCTGGATAATTTTGTTTATCCTTGCAGCAATTTTGTTGAGGGTTTCGTCAGGACTCTGCTTTTTATTCCAGCACAGATTAATTTCCTCCTGCCAGATTCTGTTTGCTTCAATCTCAGAGACATATGGAGAGTATTCCGGAGCACGGGCATAGATCATTTCATCCAGATAAATTTTATTCCTGTCTTCCTCTGGAAAATCTTTGTCAAGCAGAAATTCTTTGCTGTTGCACATTGATATGCGGCTTGGAATTCCATCTCCGCTTTTAACAATAATATACTGGCCAGGACCAATGAGGTAATTTAAGAACTTAAATGCTTCATACTTATGCTTGCAATTCCTGGGAATTGCATAAGTTCTGGAGACAATCTTTGTCACTTTATGTTTTCCCCTCGGCACAGGCGCAATGTTCCAATCAAGAATCTTATTCTTGCGCAATATTCTTACCATCCCTCTTCCCTGAATGAACATCGCCACCTTCTCTGCGGCAAAAAGGTTCAGCGAACCATCTCCTCCACCATGTGCTGATAAACTCTGTACTTCGGAAGGGGTTGGCATCGCATTGTGAGTGAATCGCAAATCATAATACCAACGAAACGCCCACTTTGCCTCCGGGGAGTTAATAATACATTTTTTTCCGTCCTTAGTGTAATACCATCCTCCATTCTGCCAGATGAACATATCAGGATCCTCACTGAGAAGTCCAAATTGGGTATAGCGTCCGGTTTTTTTATCTTTTTTTGTCAACTTCTTTGCTGCCTCTAATAAATCTTTCCATGTCCAATGCTTGTTTGGGTATAGAATGCCTGATTCATCAAACATTTTTTTGTTATAGAATAATACAAATGGACTACAGTTTGAAGGAAAACCATAAACCTTACCTTTATATTGCATATAAGGTTTCAACGCTGTCCAGAAGTTTCCTGGATCAAGTTTGTAGCGTCTCATGTATGGAGATAAATCCAGGAGAGCTTCCTTTTCCATATACAAAAGCATGTCTGCCGGGCTATAGATTGAAAACAAGTCTGGTGGGTTTCCGCTTTCAATCATGGAAAGTATTGCCTTTGGATTATCGCTTCTCATGTCCGGCTCTACTACAATTCCTTTTGAGGATGGGTCCTTATAAAATCCGGCAATTTCATACTTCCTGGTAGGCGCAGAACCAACTACCCAGTGAATTTTTACTACACTTACATTTTCTTTCTTTGCTTCTGCTTTTTCTTTTTTTGCACACCCACTCATCAAACCTGTCAATAAACTAATTACTCCAAAAAAAATAATCCATTTTCGCATTATTGCTCCTGACACCTCTAAAAGGTTGGCTGGATGCTGAATAGCCATCCTGCCTGGTTATTGGGTTCTATCTCCTGTAATAGTCCAAGCCGTAAAATCATGGGGTATCTACTCATTATCCAGAAGCGAAATCTTGCCTCTGCGCCGAAAGTTGAACGAAACTTTCCGGACATTATTTCATTTCCGTACCATGCTCCGCCATAATCAACGAACGGAACAATATAAAATCGGTCAAAATATAACCCGAGAAAATTAAATCCGAGGTCTTTGAAAAGGGGAAAGCGGTATTCAATAGAGGAGGCAACGGTCCTGTTACCTCGTAACGCCCCCCATGGTATTCCCCTTAAGGTATTGTCATCCCAGGGCAAGGATATGGTATGACCCTGATTGGTCTCAATTGCTCTTCCATAAAACCGCACAGCCAGAGTATGTGCACCCCTTCTCCAGATATCAATGTATTCCCGCCAGTCAATTTTATAGAGATGATAATCATAATTACTTCCTATGGCAGGATTAGACCACAGGTATGAAAGATTTATATATCTTCCACCTGCCGGATTAAAATCACTGTCTACTCTTTCTCTGTAAGTCAAATAAGAACAGGCTATACCGAGATTATTTTCATTTTTGTCAACCTGACCAAGCTTATAACCATTTGTATCAAATAAAGCATCTTCGCTTGTCTGAAACAGAGCAAGCCCACTCAGTGAAAAATGTCCACTCAATGGAAATTTTACCTCGATATTATTTGCTCTGTACCTCCTGTATATCCTTGCTCCGGTATAATAATATGGGTTCTGATAACCGCTGAAGATAATTGTAGGGTATAGCTGACGATTAGTGTAACTCCATGAAAAAACCGAATTAAAACCATCAAAATATGCATATCCGCTAATCGTGTGCTTATCAAGAGGGTCAAGGAAATACATCCCGATTGTCCCCCATAATCCATAATTACTTATAGTAATAGCAGGAAGGAGAAAAATCGGGCGTATACCCAGGAAAGAATTATAAGAACCTTTCGCTTCGCTCAAGAACCTTGTTTCTCGCGAATTAAACGTCGGGGGTGTGTCGCAATAAGAACCTTTCGCTTCGCTCAAGAACCTTGTTTCTCGCGAATTAAACGTCGGGGGTGTGTCGCAATAAGAACCTTTCGCTTCGCTCAAGAACCTTGTTTCTCGCGAATTAAACGTCGGGGGCGTGTCAAAATAGGAATAAGGCTGAGATATAACTTCAGTTTCTACCGTCGTTATTTGAGTGATGGATTCTGAACCCTGGTTTTTACATTCTAAACTGACAGGTGAAAGTCGGTCCAGTTCGCACAGATAAAGGTCAAACCCTTTTGCGCCAAAACCAGAAAATAAAATTCTATTTCCAGCAGTATCTATTTCCGGCTCAAAAACTCCACCAACGATATCGGTCAATTGAAATATCTCTGTGGGAGACAGAACGCCAGAATCATCTTTATTTATTTTCATTAAAAAGAGATTCGGAATACCCCTGATTCTATCTGAAGTGAATAATATTCCTTTCCCGTCCGGCATAAAAACAGGGGTGCGGTCATCGAATTCATCATCGGTCAACTTGTGAAAATTCTTGCTTTCTAAATCAAAAATTGCAATATCTCTCTTTTCATCGCTGAAATGCGAAAATGCAATAAACCTGCCATCTCTTGACCACCTGGGAGAATCATTTTGTCCATAATTCTTTCCTTTAGTTAAATTCACCTTGTTTTTTCCATCTGCGTCCATAATCCATATGTCAGTAACCCCGAATTTATTTACTACATAGGCGATTTTCTTTCCGTCCGTGGAAAAAGAAGGATGTTTGGCGCGTTCATTATAAGTAAGCCTCCTGCGGTTATGTCCGGTGGGAGAAATGATATAAATATCCTCGTTAAGCGAACCATTTTTACGATAATCAATTTTTGAGAAGAGAATTCTTGAACCATCTGTCGAGAAAGAATGAAAGAAACCCGCCCTATCAGTAATTTTCTTCACATTAACCAGACGATTATCTTTTAATTCCCCCATGTATAAATCACAGGTTGCATAGTCATAGTTATAACTTGAAGCAAAAAGAACCCTATTTCCCTGGGGCGAAAATACTGGATGCCATACCCATCCTCCCATATTTGTCAGACGAAGAGCAAAGTTATAATAAGGCTGAGTTTCTTTTTTAACCCCTGTATATTTTTCTTTAATAAAAGAAAGCCACTTCTCGTGTATAACATTAAGTTCCTCTCTGAGAACTTTTTTAATCGCAACTGAAAGGCTAAACGGAGCTTTTTTCAATTCTGCCAGAATTTCCTTAATTTTATCACTGCCGTAATTATTGGCTATATATCTGACAAGTGAATGTCCCTGCTCATAAATGAGTCTGCTCTCCCTGATATCGGTTCCAGCAAATCCTTCCATCTTTGAGAGTGGAAGAAGATTACCCTCAAGGGTTACCATACGAAGAAGCATATCCCGATGTGTATCCCAGGTTTCAGCCACATATTGAGCTATACCCTCCAGAAACCAGATAGGAATAATCTGTAAGGCACCCAGGGCCTGATACCTCTGAGTGAATGCATCAAAAGCACCTATGGCTCCAAAGGTAATTATATGTGAAAACTCATGCGCAATTACGCGCCTGAGCCATGAAAGATTGCCACTTGTAACCTTTGTGCCACTGGAACAATATATGACCATCTTCCCGAAAAGCGGCTCAGCACTGCCATTGAATTCCTCGTCAAAATCAATAAGCACAAGCGGAACTTTAAAGTTGGGGACATAACCTAAATCCTCAGTAACAGGGTGAAAAATTTCCTCGGCAATCTGCGCTACATCCCTTGCCACATCTATCAAACCCTTATCAGCAAAAATTTTAAAATGTTCAGTTTCAATTATTTGCCAATTCACTTCAGGATGATTGAACATTCCCGTCTGCGCCAACAATGGGGCAAGCCCTACACATTTCACAACTAAAAGTAGAATTAAAACTGTTTTCAGTTTCATAGGGTCAGACCTCAACATCTAACAACTCCTTTTCAATGTTAGATATCTTTTCAGCAAATTCTGAATTTCTTTCTCTTTTCTTTTCAAGTCTACTACACATCATAGTCACCGCTGAATCACTCACTCCTCCGAAGTATTCTCCTATTTCTCTTGTTCTCCTATCCGTATATTTCCTAGCAAGATAGACGCCAATCTGGCGATAAATATTCGGCCGTGACTTTCCTGCACGCACTTTTTCAGCACTAATATTGTAAAACCTACTTACCAC
The DNA here is from genome assembly GCA_001871015.1 of Candidatus Desantisbacteria bacterium CG1_02_38_46. Lineage (GTDB taxonomy): Bacteria > Desantisbacteria > UBA1551 > UBA1551 > UBA1559 > UBA1559. The sequence goes on along the minus strand of MNUO01000034.1, from coordinate 7,605 downwards.
TCTAATTATATTGTTCCAACTTATTTCCTTCGCAGGCGAAAGCATCCTGATGGAAGGAAGATCTCTGTCTCCAGAATTATCTTTAATTAACGTCTTTATCTTCTCGACAAACTTTTCTGTCCCAAGAATTGTCTGGGCGTAAACATCTTTCATGGGAGACTTTTCTTGGAGCGCAATGCCCGCCTGAACAAATTTTTTATAGGCCTCCATAGATTCCTTTTCCGTTGATCCGAACTGAGAGAGTGTCCAGTCTCTCTGAACCCATGGTTCTCCTTCATCTAACCCTATGTAGCCTCTATAGCTACTCCATTTGTAATCTTCGGGCCTCTTTACAAGCCCTGCCCGTACAGGATTTAAATGGATATATCTACTTAACTCCAGGAGATAGGCATCCTTTTCTATAAGAATTCCTTTAAACCTTCCCTGAAAGAGATGCCCCACCCTTTTGTGTCGTTTATTAAAATAGACGGTGTAAGAAGTATTTAGATCATGCATTGCTTTACTTATATTGCCTCTTGGCGTTTCCGGCAGCAGATGATAGTGATTGTCCATCAGACCATAACAATGAACAATTGCTCCTGTACGTTTTAAGACTTTCTGGATTATTTCTTTAAATTTGGTTCTATCACAGTCATCAAGAAAAATAGGTTTCTTCTCGTTGCCCCGTGCAGTAATATGATAAAACGCACCCCCAAATTCTATTCTTAAAGGCCTAGTCATACCACCCCCTGAAAGTTGAGTTGTGAGATGTTGAGGTCTGACCCTCTTATATCTTTTCTCTTAAGATTTTGTTTACTAATTGCGGATTTGCCTTGCCCTTTGTTACCTTCATAACCTGACCTATAAGAAATGCGAGCAGTTTTTCATTTCCTGCTTTGTAATCTGCTACGACCTTTGGGTTTTCTGCGATTATCTTTTCTGCTACCTTTGCAATTTCACCTTGGTCTATTATCTGTGTGAGACTTTTTTCGGCAATAATTTCCTTTGCTGGCCTTCCTGTATCAAACATCTGCGGAAATATCTCCTTTGCAATCTTCCCGTTTATTGTCCCATCTTCAATCAATTTTAACATTTCACCAAGGGACTGGGAACTAACCCTGCATTCTGAAATGGAAATATTCTTTTCGTTCAAAAGCCCCATCAATTCAGTCATAATCCAGTTACTGACAATCTTTGGTTTTGGATATGCCTTCACGCACTCCTCAAAATAATCTGCCAACTCCCGCGAAGAACTCAGAACCCCTGCATCATATTCCGGCAGGCCGTATTCACTAACGAACCTCTGCAGTCGAATTGACGGCATTTCTGCCAGACCTTTTTTTATCTCTTCCTTCCATTCCTCACTTACTTCCAGCGGGACAAGGTCAGGCTCAGGAAAATATCTGTAATCGCAATCTTCTTCTTTTGAACGCATAGAAAATGTCTCGCCTTTCTTTTCATCCCACAATCTTGTTTCCTGAATTATCTTGCCACCATCATCCAGAATCTGAATCTGTCTCTTCGCTTCGTATTCAAGGGCGACTTGAACCGCCTTAAAAGAATTCATGTTTTTGAGTTCTGTTTTTACGCCCATCTCCCCACCAGGTTTGCGCACTGAAATATTTGCATCGCAGCGAAGACTTCCTTTTTCCATATCGCAGTCAGAGACATTCAGGTATTGCAGAACCTGTTTAAGCATATTTAAATAGAGGTATGCCTCTTCAGAACTTGAAATATCAGGTTCGCTGACAATTTCAAGAAGTGGAATTCCTGTTCTATTAAAATCAACAAGACTGTATACTGAACCCTCTATACCCGCTCCTGAATGCACAAGTTTTCCTGCATCCTCCTCCATATGTACCCTTTTAATTTCGATTCTCTTTCCTGGAATTTCAAGAAAGCCATGTTCTGCCAGGGGTATGTCATATTGAGAAATCTGATAATTCTTTGGTAAATCAGGATAGAAATAATTTTTGCGGCTGAATATGCATCTGGGTGCAATCTCACAATTCAATGCAAGTGCACTTTTTATAGCGAGCTCAACTGCTTTTTTATTTATAACAGGCAGCACTCCTGGCATTCCCTGGCAAACAGGGCAGGTATGTGTATTTGGCTCTGCTCCAAACTCAGATGAGCAAGAGCAGAACATCTTTGACCTTGTCTTCATATGAACATGGACTTCAAGTCCAATAACAATTTCATAATCCATAAAATCCTCTTTTGCTTATTTGTTCATACGCATATGCTACCCGCAGTATTCCTTCTTCATCAAAATGTTTTCCAAGAATTTGCAAGCCAATCGGCAGGTCATTTTTCGTTAATCCGCAGGGAATTGAAATCCCCGGAATCCCGGCAAGATTTGCAGAAATGGTAAAGATATCTGAAAGATACATTTTTAATGGGTCATCTAATTTCTCGCCGATTTTAAAAGCAGGGGTTGGAGATGTTGGTGTGATAATCACATCAACCTTTGCAAATACTTTTTCAAAATCCTGGCGGATAAGCGTGCGCACTTTGTTAGCCTTCAGGTAATATGCATCGTAATATCCTGCTGATAGTGCATATGTTCCTAACATAATACGGCGTTTTGCCTCTTTGCCAAATCCATCTGCCCTTGTTTTTCCATACATATCTACTATGCTTGTCCCTTCTTTCCTGTGGCCGTACTTCACTCCATCATAGCGGGCTAAATTTGAACTTGCCTCAGCAGTTGCAACAATATAATAAGTAGCAACTGCATACTCTGTATGTGGAAGACTTATCTCAACAACCTCTGCTCCAAGTTTTTTAAGTGTCTCAATTGCCCTCTCCACTGCTTTCTTAACCTCTGCATTAATACCTTCAATAAAATATTCCTTTGGAATTCCGATTTTGACTCCCCTGATATTCTTTGTAAGTGCTTTTGTGTAGTCAGGAACCGGCCTGTTTACCGAAGTTGAATCCCTGGAATCGTATCCGCTTAACGCATTCAAAAGAATCGCACAATCAGTTACATCCCTGCTGAAAGGTCCTATCTGGTCAAGCGAAGAGCCAAAAGCAATCAACCCGTAGCGAGACACCCTGCCATATGTAGGTTTCATTCCAACAACTCCACAAAGAGAAGCGGGCTGGCGTATTGAACCCCCTGTGTCAGAACCCAGGGAAAGAATCGCCTCGTCTGCTGCAACTGCTGCAGCAGAACCGCCGCTTGAACCGCCGGGTACCCTTCCTTCTCTTGATGGATTAATTGTGGGTCCAAAATTTGAGGTTTCGGTGGAGGAACCGAATGCAAATTCATCCATATTTGTCTTGCCGATAAAAATTACCCCAGCATTCTTCAGTTTTTCAATTACTGTCGCATCATATGGCGGAATGAAATTGTGCAGAATTTTTGAACCTGCAGTCGTTCTTCTGCCATCCATGCAGATGTTATCTTTGATTGCCACGGGTATCCCCCACAGTAAGCTCTCCTTGTCAACTTGTCCACTTGTCAACTTATCAACTATTTTCCTTGCTTGTTCTTCCATGTCGTCGAAAATTGTTATATAGGCGTGGATATTTTTTTCCGTTGCTGCAATTTGTTTTTCAACCGCCTTCACAATATCCATAGACGTAATTTCTTTTTTTGCTAACTTCTCGTGCAATTCATGACAGGCCAATTCATTAAGTTCCATTTCTTTAACCTTTTTCCACTCTTATTTTCGTTCCTGACTTTATTTTTCTCAAAAATTCCGGTTTTGCCGAGGTTTTTCCAATAATCACAACTTCGCTTGCCGGCACAGGTTTTTCTGTCTTACTTATTGCCGTCGGACCAAAAAATATGCATAGGCATTTTCCTTCGGGCCAGTACGCAATATCGCCCACACTGACATCAAGAGTTGCGTCTTTAGATGGCGCATCTATTCCAGTGTCAAAATATATCTCGTCACCCCATGTTTTGACTTTTGATTCAATTGGCAAGTTTTCCAATATTTTTTCAGCTGTATCATTTTCCAGAAACTCCGCCGATACATCCTCTTGATCAGTTCTAAATATGACTTCTGACATAAATTTCTCTATTTAATTTTGCATTTTTCTATAATTCTGAAATAGTCTCTAATTTTTTCTTCTTGTTTTTCACTTTTAACCCCACTCAGTAATTTTGATAACCTTCAATGGTTTTTTGTTCATATTTAGAAAAATGATACAAGAAACGAACTTTTGTATTATTTACTTTAATTTTTTCTACAATATTTCTGTTAAAAATGAAAGCTTCTTCTGGTTTATATTTTTCAATAAAACTTAAAAGAGGTTTTCCAATTGTCAATCTGTTTAAATTAGACTTTACTTCCACGGGTATCTTGTCGTTGATTATAAAATCGACTTCTGCTTTTGATTTGGTTCTCCAATATTTTACATTAAAATTTTTCTTAGTAAATTCAGTAAAAATAAAATTTTCATACAGGGATCCACTGTCTTGCCTCGCATCCATCTTTTTAAAATCGTCAATCACTGCATTCCTCAATCCAGTATCATAAAAATAAACTTTTGGATTTTTGACGAGTTCTATTCTTTTATTTGTAAAAAATGGCCTCAGGAGTGCTATTATATAAGTTTTTTCGATGAGACTCAGGCTTCTTTTGAGCAAAGAAAAACTTTGCTGTGTTGTGCTTGAGAGTTCATTATAAGAAATAACATTCCCGGTTTGGAGGGATAACGACTTAATAAGATTAAAAATTTTATAATCATCTGCCAACCTGAAAGAATCTTTTACATCCTTCAAAAGATACACATTCAAAATATTTTTTAAAACTTCCTTTTTTTCTTCAGTGCCTTTTGCAATAACTACGCGAGGATAACCTCCATAAATGATGAAATCTTCCAATAAAGAATAAAATTTTTCAATTAATACATTATCTAATTTTTTATCCTGTTCTATTTTTTTGTAATATTCGTAGAGATGAGGGTTTTTATAACTCAGGTATTCCTGAAAACCAAATGGATACAGATTAAAAGAAAATATTCTGCCTGCTAAATATTTAACCGCGTTTACAGTCAGCTCCAAAACCGAAGAGCCAGAAATAAAAATCTTCTTATTGTGCGTGGTATCGTATATAAATTTTAAAGATTGGCCACCCTTCCGAGCATATTGAAATTCATCAATAAAAATATGTTGGTAGGGATTAATATGCAGTTCAATGAAAGCATCTATGTCTCTATCAAATAATGTCCGGATTTTAACATCCTCAAAAGTTATAAATGTGGAATTTTTAATATTTTCTTGAACGTGTTTCAAAAGAGTGGTTTTACCTGTCTGCCTTGCTCCAACAATTGCAATAATTTCGGGTGTCTCAATATATTTATTTATAATTTCTTCTAAATTTCTCTTTATGTACATAATATTATCCCTGCTAAAATTAAGGCATATATTAATAATAGCAGATATTTTAAATTTGTCAAGTTATCGCGATGATTTTTCTGTTTTTACCGCATTTCCTGGCCACCGGTAACATTTATTGCCTGGCCAGTCATATAACTTGCTTCATCGCTTGCTAAAAACACAAGAACATTGCAAACGTCATCATAGGTGCAGCCGCGTCCAAGAGGCACCTGCTCTTCGTATTTCTTGCGTACTTCTTCTTTGGAAATTCCCCATTTGCAGGAATATTGTTCATAGAGACTATCCATCCAGAGAGGAGAATCTAACAAGTTTCCCGGACATATTGCATTCACGCGCACTCCATAAGGAGCAAGGTCTAAAGCAATGCTCTGGGTTAATCCAATTGCGCCGAATTTAGAAGACGCATAAGCAGAATTCCAGAAACTTCCTTTCTTTCCTGATTTTGAATTTATTTGAATTATAACTCCTGATTTTTGTCCCTTCATCACCTTAGCAACTTCTTTTGCGCAAATAAAATAGCCCACCAGGTTCACATCTATCACCTTTCGCCAGATATCTTCAGGAAATTCGGTGATTTCAAATGCTTTTAAAATTCCTGCATTGGAAACAAGTATATCAATCCGTCCAAATTTTTTTACTGTTTCATCAACCATTTTCTTCACATCTTCAGACTTTGTTACATCGACTTCGATAGCCATTGCCCCGAATTCTTCAAAATTCTTGATTATTTCTTCACTAACCTCTCTGGCTTTGGAATAATTTATATCTGCAACTGCCACTTTCGCTCCTTCATCGGCAAGTCTTTTAGATATTGCTTCCCCTAAACCCTGAGCACCACCTGTAACAATCGCAATTTTACCCTCTAATCTTTTTTCACACATAATTCAACCCTCCAATTACGGATTAATAATTACCTTTAATCCCTTGCCACTTCTTGCCACTTCAAGCGCTTGCTTGATTTTCTCTAATGGAAACCTGTGCGTGATTAAGTCATCACCGTTTATTTTTTTGCCTGCCAGAAGCTCAAGCGCCTGTTTGTATTGGCGAACAGAAGATGCAAATGCTCCAAATATAGAAATTTCCTTATAATGAATAATGTTGCTTTCAATGACAATGGTTTTTCCTCCCGGCAATCCTCCAAAAAAACTAATTCTGCCTCTTGTCGCAATCATTTGTAATGCTTGCTCCTGTGCCTGAGGAGCAGGACAGGCAACAATAATCACATCTGCTCCTGCATTTTCAGTTTCATCCTTTACTCTTTCGATTAAGTCTTCCTTAGTACTATTGACAAAAACATTTGCGCCAAATTTTTTCCCCAGCTCTAATCTTTCTTCCGAGATATCTGCCAGAATTATCTTTGCCGCACCTGACAATCTTGCCAGTTCTGTGTGCATACATCCAATTGGTCCCGCTCCAACAACAACCACTGTTTCTCCAGAAGTAATATTTAGATATTCCTGTGCATTGATACAGCAGGAAAGTGGTTCGGCAAGAGTTGTCTCATCAAACGAAAGTCCATATGGAATAGGAAGAAGATTTCCCTGAATGACTCCCTCGCGTGGAATAAGAATGTATTCTGCAAATCCTCCTGGATAATAATATGCCATTGCTCTCAAATCCGGGCATAGGTTCTGTCTGCCCTCCATACAAAATTTACATTTTCCGCAGCCCACCTCTGTTACCATATGGACGCGCTCTCCTGACTTATATCCCTCAACATCCTCACCAATCTCGGCAATCTCCCCAGCAACTTCATGGCCCAGTATATGCGGCGGATTAATTGCATGATGTCCATGAAAATATGTGCGGACATCAGTTCCGCAGATTGCGCATGAATGAACCTTAACGAGAACCTCTCCTCTTTTAACTTCTGGTTTTTCCACTTCTTTTATTTCGATTGATTCCTTTCCCAGATATACTGCTGCTTTCATTATTCCTTGTATAATATAGTTAGGCAATTATTGTAGTGGCCAAAAGTAGCCGACTGTAGGCACTCTGGAAGTGGCACTCTGCCGAAGTAGGCTCTGTAAGAGGAAGTGCAGAGTTTACTCTGCTGTCTGGTAAAGATTTTTCGTAGTCCTAACTATTTATACAAATTTCACCACCTTTCTCTTAGATTTTTTGGATTGGGGACGTAAGAGCGTCATTAGTCCTATCCAGACCATGTCGAGGATGCAATGGAGATTGCTACATCGTCCTCAATCCTTGCTTTAATTTTATGATTATGATAGAAACACAGGATAAGCAAGAGCAAAAACCGGATAAAG
>MNUO01000123.1 GCA_001871015.1 Candidatus Desantisbacteria bacterium CG1_02_38_46 | reverse complement strand
ATCCGGGATTACAAATCTGGTTGGGAAATTATTGTTAAAGGGAACTATTAACCGCAGCGCTGAAGAAATTTCTAGAGAGATAGAATTCATGGGGGGCTCAATTAACACAGAAGTCTTTAATGATTTTGCAGAAGTCTGGCTTATAATACCTAAAAGGTCATTCAGACAAGGATTAAATATATTTGCCGATGTGCTAAAGGCTCCTGTTTTTCCCCAAGATGAAATTGAAAAGGAAAGAAAAGTTGTCTTAGCCCAGTTGAAATCTCAGAAGGATGACATTTTTACCTATACTTATAATGTGTTTATTGATGAACTGTACAATACTTTTCCTTATCATCGTCCGGTTTTGGGCTATGAAGAAACTGTGGGAGTAATAACAAGAGAGGATATGGTAACTTATCACAGGGATTTCTATGCCCCCAATAATATGATTCTGGTGATTATGGGAAATTTATCCTTCAAGGAGGTTTTGAGTGCAATAGATGAGGAATTTGGTGGAATCTTGCCAGTAGCCAGAACCTGCGGGAAAACTCAATCTCTGACGGTGCAGGGCGAAACTTTCACCATCACAAAAGAAAGCCCTTTTCGGCAAGCATATTTGATGTTAGGTTATCTGGCACCCGAGGTCAGTTCTCCTGACTATCCTTCTATGAAATTGATTAATATGTTATTGGGTGGCAGAGCCAGTTCTAAAATTTATGTTCAACTTAGAGAGAAGATGGGGCTGGCATATGAATTAGGTTCATTTTATCCTTCCAGAAAATATCAAAGTCAATTCGTGGTTTACATCGGATTGAGTCCTGATAATATCGCAAAGGCAAAGGAAAATATTATTAAGGAAATTCTGAAATTGTCCCAATGCATCCCGGAGCAGGATTTACTTGATGCCAAATCCTCACTTATCGGAAAGTTTATTCTGGACCATCAAACCCTGAGGAAGCAAGCGTGGTATTTAGGCTGGTTTGAAGTAATGGGGAAGGGGTGGCAATATGATGAGAAATATCCCAAGGAAATAACAAATTTAACACCTGACGCTATAAAGAGATCTATTTCAACATATTTAAAGGAGAATAATTGGGTATGCGTAGAAGTAATTCCAGCAACAAAACAAAATTAAAGTTAAAATTCCTTCCATATGATGATATAGGATTTGCAAAGGTAGATCTGCACCGCGTGTTACGAAAAGGAATACCTGAGGTTATTTTCTGTCCCGGGAAAAGTCCGGATCAAATTATAAAAATTATGCAAAGTATCAACAGAGTTTCAGGTCCTGTTCTTGCAACGCATGCAAAAAGGGAAATTTTCAATAAGGTTAAAGAGAAGATTCCTGAAGCTAAGTTTTATGAAGATGCCAGGATTATAGTCCTTGAGAAAAGGAGTCGTCTGCCATTTAAAGGAAAGGTTCTTATTATCACTGCCGGGACAGGCGATTATTCTGTTGCAGAGGAATCAGCAGTTACACTTGAGACCCTTGGAAATAAAGTTGAAAGACTTTATGATGTTGGCGTTGCTGGGATACATCGTCTCTTTCTCAACAGGAATAAGATGAAAATGGCAAAGGTGATAATTGTAGTGGCAGGAATGGAAGGAGCACTTGCAAGTGTGGTAGGAGGATTAACTAGCAAACCGGTTATTGCAGTGCCGACGAGCGTTGGCTATGGAGCGAATTTCAAAGGAATTGCGCCACTACTTACAATGCTGAACTGTTGTGCACCTGGTGTGGTAGTGGTCAATATTGATAATGGTTTTGGTGCGGGTTATTTTGCCCACCTTATAAATAAATGACGAGAGGGGGTGATAAAAATGGGTGAAATTATTATGAGGAATGCAGTTCAGAGGAAGCCGGGTTATATGTATTATGTAGATGGCAAGGGCAACCTTTGTCAGGCAAAAATGGCTAAACCCGGGGCAAGAAGAAAAAAGAAAAGGTAATATTAAAAGGTTCATGAATATGAGAGTTGCATATCTGGATTGTTATTATGGTGTTACTCCTCGTAAACTCCTCTCTGCAATAATTGATGCAGGTATAGAGGCAAATATATTAATAGAGGAAATGAAAAAACTCAACATTCCATTTGAAATAGATGTAAAAAGAGAAAAGAGGGGACAAAACAAAGCGACTAACATAAAACTAAAAAGCGAGGAAAAGAGATGCCCCACTACACTAAAGGAAATTATTAATTTAATTAATTTAAGTTATTTAGAATCAGGCATTAAAAGCACAGTAAAACTTATATATGATAAAATTGGTGAAGTAGAGTCAAAAATCCACAAGGAGCCCAAAGAGAAAGTACATCTGTATGAAGTGGGCCAACCCAAAGCTATTCTTATTGTGACCGGAATTGTAGCAGGTATAAAAAAATTGAAAATTGGAGAAGTGTACTGCTCTGGACTTTCTCTGGGAAGTGGAAATGTCAAATGTAGTCATGGCATCCTTTCAGTACCAGTTCCGGCAACTTCTCTTTTAGTAAAAAATATTCCCACATATGCGCTGGACATAAAAGGAGAGATGACCACTCCTTTAGGAACTGCAATCGTATCTTTTTTAGTAAAGAAGAACGGGCACCCGCGTAGCGGGTGGGGCAGGATTCCTTTGATGTTCATTGAAAGAATCGGGCAAGGTTTTGGAGCAAATGATGGACCGCTCCCCTCAGAACCTCTATCAATTTATCTAGGTCGTAAAAGGAGGACCATCTGAAGTATTTCTTTGTGTTTTCGTGGTTTATTTTAGGGTTTATTTTACCTTCAGGGCTATGCCAGGATAAAGGGATTGTGGCAAAGGTAAATAATAAACCTATTACCAGGGAATATTTCAATACTGTTTATGAAAAATTTTTACAGGACTTTCGCTCTTTTAACCCTGGTTCCCCAATTAATAAGGAAACGACCATCTGGGCAAGGCGTTTTGTCTTAGATGAAATTATCAAAAGAGAACTGATTACAAGAGAAGCCGTGAGGGTCAAATTCAAGGTCAGCGATACAGAAGTTGAGGAAAAGATAAAGGAGGTTTTCTTCAAAGGAAAGGATGGCAAATTTGATAAAACAAAATATCTATGGGCAATAAATAATCCCAACATAAAATGGAAAGAGATAAGGGGTTCTTTTCAGGAGGAATTACTCTACATTAAATTTCAGGAATATATCATGAATAGAGAGCAGGCTTCAGATAAAGAGGTAAGAGATGAATATGTAAAACTTAACGAGAAAATGAAAGTCCAGTATGTAATCATCAAATATGTAACCATGCCAGACACAGAAATAACTGATAAAGAAAGAGAAATTACCATGAAAAAGGTGGACGAATTAAGAGCGAAATTAAAGGATTCAACAGAATTTGAGACTATTGTAAGGGAAAGTGGATATGTCCCCAATGAGACTATCTGCACACAATTTCAATATTATATAGAGGGAATAGGCTATGTGCCGGAACTTGTTAAGACAAGTTTTGATTCACCACCCGGAGAAATAAGAACTGTCCATATACCGGACGGTATATGTCTTTATAAAGCAAGAGAAAAAATTGGAATTGATGAAGAGGCGTTCGCAAAAGAAAAGGAAGACTTAAAGAAATCGCTTACCCGGCAGAAAAACTCTCAGGCTTTTGAAAAATGGTATGAAGAGTTAAAAACTCGTTCAAAAATAACAGTTTATCTTGATAGCTAAGGAAATTATACCAAAAGTTATCCATAATCTTCAGGACTAAAGTCCTGAGTTACGTAACTCAGACCTTCAGGTCTGATTTCTTGAAGGATATAATGAAAGTAGATAAATGAATCTGACTGGAATTTTATCATCCATTCTTATTGGATATTTCATAGGTTCCATCCCATTTAGTTTTCTAATAGCGAAGTGGACAAAAGGAATTGATTTGCGCAGGTTTGGCGATGGGAATGTGGGTGCTTCCAATGTTTCGAGAGCAGTTTCAAGAAAAGCAGGAATTGCTGCATTCCTGTGCGATGTGATAAAAGGAGTATTCCCTGTTTTTCTTTCACAGTGGATATTAAAACTTCCAGATTATGCGGTGGTGTTAGCAGGGCTGGCTGCAATCAGTGGACATAACTGGCCAATTTTTCTGAAATTCAAAGGCGGAAAGGGACTTTCTACGACCATCGGTGTAATGGGAACGCTTGTCCCGATAGAATCAGTTATCCTGTTAATTCCATTATTCTTTGTTTACATATTTTTAAAACATGGCATACTTTCAGTGATGATTGTAGGTCCTTTTCTTCCTTTTGTTTGCTGGCTTGCAGCTCGGTCATTATGGATAATATGTGGTACAGTTTTTATACTTGTATTTGTTTACATTGGAGGTTCTCAAAATGTCAGAAGTGCCTGGAAGGAAATGAGGGTCGGTAAAAAGTCAAAAGAGAAGAAATGAAACAATTAATTCGCAGAAAACTATTTCGAATGCTGGCACTTTTTTATCCCTTTATATATTTTAATTATACTCAGGAACAAACCATTTATGTTTCTGCGGTGATAGCAGTTGTAGCTATGGTGATTGAATCAGCGAGGTTTTATTCGCACAGGGCAGAGGCAGTCGCCGAGAAGATTTTTTCACCTGTGGGGAAAGGGGAAGAAGTAGAGCGCATTTCCGGTATTACTTATATGACACTTGGAGCATTGTTCTGTGTGATTTTCTTCCCCAGGTTTATTGCAGTTCCGGTTTTATTATGTGCAATTTTTGGAGACGCCATTTCTTCCATAGTGGGTGCCAAATATAATTATGTGAAACTTTTCAGAAGTAAATCATTAGAGGGGACACTTGTTTGTTTCGCTATATGTATAATAATGAATTTACTACTTCTGAGAACAGCTTTAGTATCCCAGGGATTGACTCTTTCCCTGGCATTGATAATTTCCTTGACCACAACGCTGTTTGACATCTTGCCTCTTCCCATTGATGATAATTTGAGCACCCCGCTTGCTACGGGTTTTGTTGCGCAGTTGTTAATATATTTCCCAGGATGAGATATGATTCGATTCCTTTGGACATTTCCACTTTTTCTCTTGTTATTGCTTTTTCTTTTTGTTATTTTTTTGGGTATACTGTTCGTTTTTCTATTTTTAATACGAAGACCTGTTTATTCCTATTATGTAAGTGGAGGAAAAACGAGAGAAATTATTGACCTCAAGGAACAGAAGAAAAAGAAATGGATTGCAATTCTGGCATTGATTTTAATTGTTGCAGGACTTATACTTTTGAATTATTTAAAGATTGATAAAAATGGAAAAATTTATTGGGAAAAGAAAGAAAAAATTCAAGAACAAGATTACATTTGAAAGGAGGTGATTCCTGATGGAGGAAAAAGAAATAGGTGTAGTGACACATTATTTTACTCATATTAGTGTAGCGGCTATCAAGATTACATCAGATAGCCTCAGTGTTGGTGACACGATTCACATCAAAGGACATACCAGCGATTTTAATCAGAAGGTGGATTCAATGCAGATTGAACACCAGTCAATTCAGACTGCTAATGTGGGGGATGTTATTGGGTTGAGAGTAACCGAACATGCAAGGGAGGACGATAAGGTATATAAGGTTGCAAGCGAATAAAGATAACGGATGTAAGACCTGCAAAGCGAAGATTGAAAAGGAGTAAGAAAAATGTCAAATAAAATTGAAGAGGTTTTAAAAAAGGGATTATTGGCTGGACTGGGGCTCGTTGCTATCACAAAGGAAAAAGCACAGGAGATTGCCGGGGGACTGATAGAAAAAGGTGAAACGTCCAGGAAGGATGTGAATGCGGTTGCAAGGGTAATTTTTGAGAGAGCACAAAAAGGCAGGGAAGCAATTGAATCAAAGATAGAAGAAACAATGAAAAAAATAATTGCCAGGATGAACATTCCAACACGTGAAGAGTTTCAGGAATTGAAAAAAATGGTTGAGGAAATTAGAAAAAAATCTAACACCCGCATAAAAAAATGATAGATTCTTATGAGAGAAATTAAGATTGCACCTTCAATTATGTGTATGGATTTTAACCATTTAGAGGACGAAATTCATAAACTTGAAAGGGGAGGGGCACACCTATTTCATTTTGACATAATGGATGGTGTGTTTGTGCCCAATTTTACACTTGGGCCAGATGTCATAAAAGCACTCAGAAAAAAGACAAAAATTTCTTTTGATGTCCACCTGATGATTTGCCATCCTGAACGATACATCGAAACTTTTGTCAAAGCAGGCAGTGATATTATCTGTGTCCATGCAGAGTCTACGGTTCATTTAGACCGGCTGCTGCAAACAATTAGAAGTTATAAAGTAAAATCCGCTGTTGCATTGAATCCTGCTACGCCGATTTCAGTTATAAAATATGTTCTGGATAAATTAGACATGGTTTTAATTATGGCTGTGAATCCAGGATTTGCTGGTCAGAAATTTATATCCAAAACAGTAGAAAAAGTGAGGGAATTACGCAGTTTACTTACCATGAATAATTTTAATAACATTGAAATAGAAGTTGACGGATGCATAAACAGCCACACTATTGCGATGCTTTTAGAATCAGGTGCTAATGTATTTGTAGGCGGCACTGCCGGCGTATTCATTAAAAACAAAAATATTTCAGAAACACTGAGAAAACTTTATTTTGATGCCAGTAAATCACTGAATGCAATTTTATTGGAAAAAGGGAATACTGTCTCCAAGGCGACTTTCCAAGATTTAAAAAAATGGTGGAAAAATCAATGACAAACATCAAACTGGGCATAAATACAGGTTTTGCCACAAACAGATTTCCAGAACCCGAAGTCTGGACTAAGATTGTTGGTGAATTTTTAGGTCTGCGTTATGTCCAATTTGTTGCTGACCTGCTCAACCCATGGTTACCGTGGAAAATTTTAAGAGAAGAAGTAAAAAAAATTAAATTTTATTGTAAAAAATATGACGTAAAAGTTGATACCACTTTCTTTGGTGCTTTCACTCGCGTAAATCATCTTTTCCATCCAAATTATAAAATAAGAAAATTATGGTTTGAATGGATAAAAAAGTTTTTTATTATTTCTAAAGAACTTGGTGCCAGAGGGTCAGGAACAGGTTCTTTTGGAATTTTCTCTGTAACAGATTTTTATAATAAAAAACAAAGAAAACTTATTCTAAAGGAAGGTATTGAATTATGGCAGAAACTTTCGCAATTCGGCAAAAAAATTGGATTTGAATTCCTTATATTTGAACCTATGTCAATCCCGCGGGAATGCGCCTGCACAATAAAGGATACGAAAGGGTTACTTAAGAAGGTGAACGAAAAAGCAATCATTCCTGTTCGGCTCTGCCTGGATGTAGACCACGGTGATGGACAGTCCAGAAATCCCGATGATACCAATCCCTATGCCTGGCTGAAGGAATTTGCAACTGTATCTCCTGTTATCCACATCAAACAGAGCACAAAAGACAAGGGTGGGCACTGGCCATTTATTTCTGAATATAATAAGAAAGGAATTATTCACCCCCAGAAACTAATAAAGGTTATCAGTGAATCAGATGCAAAAGATGTAGTTTTGACTTTTGAATTTTCTTTCCGCGAGAGATATCCTGCGGAGTACCGTGTACTGGACAATCTGAAAGAATCTGTTGCGTGTTGGCGTAAATATATAAAATTGTAGTGGCAGAGAGCACTCTGCCTTTTGTTCTATAAAGGATTTGAAACAATGAAAGCAGCGGTTTTGCATAAAATAAAGGATTTAAGAGTTGAAGAAGTTGATACTCCTGAAATTGGCGACGACGATGTTCTTGTAAAAGTCAGAGCAGCGGGCATATGTGGTTCAGATATTCCGCGTGTAATGATTTATGGGACATACAGATTTCCACTGATTCCCGGACATGAATTTGCAGGGGAAATTGTTAAAAAGGGTAAGAATGTCCGCAATTTAAAAGGGGATGAAAAAGTTACAGTAGTTCCATTAATTCCCTGCGGTAATTGCAAATTCTGCTATACAGGAGAATATGCCCAATGTCCAAATTACGATTATATTGGTTCCAGAAGCAATGGTGGTTTTGCTCAATATACAAGAGTGCCTGTTTCCAATATCATTCCACTTCCTGAAAATGTGGATTATGAAAGTGCTTCCTTTACAGAGCCTGTGGCAGTTGCCCTGCATGGAATAAGAAGAGCAGGGATTCAAGTTGGTGATACAGTAGCAATTTTTGGTGTTGGACCAATTGGTATCATCCTCGCACAGTGGGCAAGAATTTTAGGCGCAAGCAAAATTTTTCTCGTCGATATTATTGAGGAAAAATTAAAAGTTGCACGTGATTATGGATTCTCTGAATGTATTAATGCAAAAAATGAAGACCCTGTGAAAAAAATTAAGGAAAATACAGACGGAGGTGTTGAGCTAAGTATAGAGTCAGCAGGTTCTCCAAAGGCATTTGTTCAATCCATAGAAGTACCAAAGGCTTTTGGTAAAGTTGTCTTTCTTGGAAATATCCAGGGAGATGTAACCTTTCCAGAGAAAGTAGTTTCAAGCATTTTGCGCAGGCAATTGACAATCTATGGAACATGGAATTCAAATTTTGCTCCAGCATTCAAAGATGACTGGAGACTTTCGTTGCACTTTATGGGTATCGGTGCGCTGAAAGTTACACCGCTTATCACTCACCGATTCAAAATTGAACAGGCTAATGAAGCATTTGATTTAATGTGGAATAAAAAAGAGTTTTTCAATAAAGTTATGTTTGTATTTTGATTGAATTGTAGCGCAGGGCTTTAGCCCTGCTTTGTTGGAGGTAATTTGAAAGCTGCAGTTCTCGAAGAATTAAATAAAATATTAATTAAAGATGTACCAGAACCCCAGATTGAAGAAGGCGGAATGTTGGTGAAAGTCCGGGCTTGCGCTGTATGCGGTTCTGATATAAGAATTTATCACTACGGCAATCCGCGTGTAAAGCCGCCGCAGGTTATAGGGCATGAAATAGCAGGGGATGTAGTAAAGGTTGGTAAAACTGTAAAAGAATTTAAAATAGGGGATAGGGTGGCAATCGGAGCAGACGTTCCCTGCGGTGAGTGTAATTTTTGCAGGCAGGGTATGGGTAATAACTGTAAAATTAATTATGCAATTGGCTATCAATTTCCTGGTGGATTTGCAGAATACATTCCACTTAATACCATAACTGTACGGTATGGACCTGTTCACAAAATACCCGGGAATCTAACTTATGAAGAATCTGCACTTGCTGAACCCGTTGCCTGCTGTATAAATGGACTTGAACTTTCAGAAGTTAAACTTGGCGATGTGGTTGTAATAATTGGGGCTGGTCCTATTGGATGCATGCTTGCTGGATTGGCAAAAACTATAGGGGCGGGAAAGGTAATCATTGCACAAAGGTCGAAAAAAAGATTGGAAATGGCACGTCTATCAGGGGCTGATGTAATAATTTCTACAACTGAAGAAAATCTTATTAACAGAACCCTTGAGGAAACAGAAGGAAACGGCGCAGATGTAATAATTGTTGCCTGTGCATCTCCTGATGCGCAGGAAGAATCAGTGCAGATGATAAATAATCATGGCAGAATTAATTACTTCGGGGGATTACCAAAGGGCAGTCGCAAAATCAATATAGACAGCAATATTGTTCATTATAAAGAAGCATTTGTGCTTGGTTCTCATGGCAGTGTACCCAGACATCACAAAACAGCGCTTGATTTAATAGCAAGCGGAGCAATTAAAGCGAAGAATTATATATCCCACAGTTTCCCGCTTGACAAAATCCTCGATGCATTTGCTGCAGTGGAAGAAAGAGTTGGTATGAAAATCATCATAAATCCTTGGTAGCGTATAGAAAACGGTTGCTAATAAGCAGTCAAAAAGTTCTTTGAAAATTAATTTTCTCGTCGTAAAATTAGCCTTTTTGTGATATAATTAA
>MNUO01000127.1 GCA_001871015.1 Candidatus Desantisbacteria bacterium CG1_02_38_46 | reverse complement strand
CTCCTTCTTTAACAATTTCCTGACAGTTTGCACATGTATTCCTAATCTTCGTGCAATACCCTTCTTTTTCTCCTTCTCCACATAAAAAAGCCTTTTTGCCTCTGCCCATATCTCCACTTTTATCACCCCTTTGCCTCCTTCCCATTTCCTGGTAGAAATGTTTGTTATTTATGTTTGTTCTTTTAATTATACCAGAAATGAGAAGGATTTACAAGGGAGGGGGTGTTTTTTCAATTATAACTTTATAGAACAGGGGGGGTGATTTTTCAATTATAATTTCCAACACCCTTGCAGTTATAAATCTGGTTTATTTGTCTTTACCCCTTTGAAGCAGGTTAGACAACTGCAAAAGCCACCTCGGTTTATTAGATATTCTCTATAATTTCTTTTTCGACTTCGGGATAGATTTTGTCGATTGATTTTTGGATTTTGATTGTTCGCTGTAAAGCAGTGACGATTTGACAGTAATGTTTAATATTTTCAAGCGATAGAGGTCTTTCTTTTCTATCTTTCAGCCATTTATCACAGACTTGATAGCCGCCGATTTGATATTCCCAAACTTCCTTTTTGATTCCTTCGAAATATTGGCTTTGATTGAAATAAATTCTTTTTTGTTTTTGGTCATATTTTACTTTTTCAATCTTGTTATTACCTTTTCCTTGCAGTTTGGCGACTGGCGGATTAAGTTCCTGCGATTTAAGTAAATGCAAATCAGTCAGTCTTTTTCCATATTTAACCATCTTGCTAAAAAGTTTATAGTCTTTTGTAAATGGGATTCGTGGAAAATCTATTTTTAAAAATTCGGCATATTTTGTACTATAGATATTGGAATACAGCACTGCATAAATGTAATAAAAAATTTCTTCAGGACTAATTACTTTTTTAAATGTATCGTTCAATACCCTTGATAGACTTTCAGATAAGTTTGGTTTTTTTGATTTGTAGTCTACCTCCGGTTCAAAAAGCATCATAATAGTTCCTGAAGATTGTTTTCCAGGATTCTTTTTTTCTGGATAAAGATAAAGAGGAAAAACATAACTAATACCTAATGCACCTGACAAAACATGTCCTTCGATAAGTTTGTCACCAATAAAAACATCGTTATAGTCACCTACGGAATGTCGATTAGTAAGTAATAATGATAAATTTTCCTGTAGCATATGACGCATTACTTCTTTACGAGAACGTTCGATAACTGCATCATTATAAAAAATCCAACGGGTATCAAATGGCCGATATAGAATTTGAGTAATAGAATTTCCCCAACTTTCATCTTTCTTGACTTCTTCACGGGCCTGTTTTAACCAGTCCATTTTATTTTCAAAATGAAAAGTCTTGGCAATGATTTCATCTGACATTTTTTCATTACAGAAAAGGTCTATTCTACGCTTAAGTGTTTCTTTATCAAAATCAATTGCAAAATCGTCCCTCGCGGTAATTATACCTACACTATTCACTGGAAAAATATCAGTTATTTTTAAATAATTCTCATATTTTCTCAAGAGTTTTTCTTCTCTGGGAATAAAAAGATAAAATTCGGATTTTGGGGATATTTGCTTCCACTTCGTCATTTTTATGTCTTTCTCTAAGAGCCATTCATATTTACTCTCGCGCAATCCCCAAATTTCTGAATGATATACTTTGCAATCTTTTTTGCCATCTTTCTTTTTTATAAAAAGAGCAATGGCAACTCCCTGCTGGATATCAAAAACATTTTCGTCTTTAGAACCATCGGGGCATTTTTCTTTTTTAAGACTGTTGCCATGCAGGTCCAGAATATAAATTTCGTTAAAACTATTCATTAAGGACTGGCGCATTCCTCTAAAAGTAGGATTATCAAGATAACTATGGTTGGTTATAAAGCCCAAAATTCCTTCTCCTGCCTGGTCTATTTTCCACTGGGCAAAACGGATAAATTTAACATAATCATCCTGTAGCCACTTGGGATTTCTTTCTCCAAGAGGCTTACCATCAACCTGATAATACACCTTAATTTCTTCTGATATCCATTCACCGATATTGGAGGAATGCCCTGAATATGGCGGATTCCCAAGTATTGCCAGAATTGGTCTTTCTTTTTTAACCCTTCCTGCTAAGTGTGATTCCTCAGAAAGAGAAGCCATGCCGGGAAGTTGTGTTTCAGGAAGTTCTTCCATTTCCAAAGTGTTTGTCAAATACAGGTTAAACCTATCATTACCTTTAAGTCTGTAACCGAGCTCTTCAAGAAGAAAAGCCATTTTTAAATGCCCCACTGCATATGGTGCCATCATCAGTTCAAAAGCATAGAAATTTTTGAGAATATGCTCTTTGATAAAATTTTCTTTTCCCCCGCCACCATATTTTTTAATAAACTCCTCTACGGCAAGTTTTGATGCTTCTGCTAAAAATGTAAGGGTACCAGCTGCGGGGTCTAATACAGTAACTGACCCATTTGCAAAACCATCTTTTCTATTGAAATATTCCTTTAGAATAATGTGAAGAGAGTGAACAATATAAGAAACTACTGGTTCAGGAGTGTAATAGACGCCTCTCTTCTCTCTTGCTTTTGGGTCGTATTCAGTTAAAAATGTCTCATAGAAATGGACAACAGGGTCCTTTCCTTTTCCTTCATGAAAATACTTGTGAAAAATTTTATTTACATCGGTAACTGCCAGAATTTCTGAAATATCGTCTATAATACTTTCAATTTGTCTGGGCGGGTCTTCAAGAGAAATAAATCTGAAAACCTCTCTTAAAATTCCGATAGTGTGGGGAATATTGTCATATGCAAGTTTTCTATTAAAACCATTTTCTGAACGGGTGCGGGCAACAAAAAGTCCGTATGCAATTGTCTGTGAATAAAGGTCGGTAAAGTCCTCTTTAGAAAGATTATTTATAAGATATTTTTTAAATGCCTCGTAAAATCCCAGAATGAAACCTTTGCCAGTATTTTCTTCTTCCTTAAATTCTTCTGCAATAACTTCGTCTTTTAAGAAGCGTGTCCTCTTCGCTAATTCTACTGCAAGGGTTTTAGCAGAATAAATTTTGGGCAAGGAAAAAGAAAAGAATTTTTCAAGCAATTTTAAAAAATCTTCCTCTTTTTCAACCGGTGGGATAGTTTTAAGTTTTTTGATAATAAAAGACCTTGCAATACAAACTCTGTCTATTGATTCACCATTACGATAAAGCCTGAATTCAAAAAAGTTGGTTAAAATTACATTTGGGAAGGTATTCCTGTAACGCTTTAACTGTTCGGTGTCCTCTACCTGGTCTAAATATTCTGTTGATGGGTCTTTTGCTTCGATATATCCAACGATATGCTGCTTGCCATCCCAGATTCTGAAATCAGGATTGCCTGATTCGGTCTTCTTGGGCAGAGTTGTTATATGGATACCTTTTTTACCCACCGATTCTGTATATTCGTTTAGTAATCTCTCAAGGGCGGAATAATAACTTTCCTCTCTGGCATCTCCACGATTAGTAACTTCAAAAATTTGCTTTAAATATGATCTTAACATTATTACTCCACTGTTACGCTTTTCGCTAAGTGTCTTGGCTGGTCAGGGTTACATTTCCGTTTTACTGCTATATAATATGCAAGCAATTGCAGAGGAATCACTGCCAAAATTGGTGAAAGTGGAATTGAAGTCTCGGGCACATAAAGAACTTCGTCCACCTTCTCCTTTATTTTTCTATCACCCATGGTAGCAAGAGCAATGACAACCCCACCCCTTGCTTTCACCTCTTCAATGTTAGCAAGAATTTTGTCATATCTGCTCCCCTTGAGAGCAAGTACTATTACAGGCATATTTTTATCTATGAGTGCAATTGGTCCATGTTTCATCTCAGCAGCAGGATAACCCTCAGCATGGATATAGGAAACTTCTTTTAATTTCAATGCACCTTCAAGAGCAACAGGATATCCTTTTCCCCTGCCCAGGTAAATAGCATTTCTATGACGGTAAAACTTATTTGCAATTTTAATAACCTCTTTTTCTTGCTTGAGCATCTCCTCTGTTTTCTGGGGCAATCTTCTCAAATCCGCAATCATTTTTTTTGCCTGCTCTGCATTTAAAGTTCCTTTTATTTTGCCAAAATATACTGCAAGAATATACAATACTGTCAACTGGGTAGTAAAAGCTTTTGTTGAAGCAACTCCTATTTCAGGTCCGGCATGGGTATAAATTACCGCGTCTGATTCCCTCACTACTGAACTTCCAACTACATTGCAAATAGAAATTACCCTTCCTTTTTTTTGATGAACCTCCCTTATTGCACCAAGTGTATCAGCGGTTTCCCCGGACTGGCTTATGGCAATGGCAAGAGTATCATCTGTGATTATTGGATTGCGATATCTAAACTCAGCAGCATTTTCTACTTCCACTGGAATCCTTGCAATTTCCTCAATTAAATATTCTCCGATTAATCCAGCATGCCAGGAAGTCCCGCAGGCTGTTATAATAATCCGATTAATTTTTTTTAGTTTATTTTTATTCAAAGCCATTTCTTCTAAATGTATATCTGCTCCATCAGGAGAAATTCGTCCAAGAATTGTATCCTCTATTGCACGTGGCTGCTCATGAATCTCCTTGAGCATAAAATGAGGATAGCCCTCTTTTTCAGCCATGTTCACGTCCCAGGAAATTCTCTTTATTCTCCGTTCCAGCCTAATCAATTTTCCGTTTTGTCCATACAATCTGACACCGGTCCTTGCAAGAATTGCCAATTCTCCATCTTCTAAATAAATAATGTCCTTTGTGTGACGCAGTATTGCAGGAACATCTGAAGCAATAAAGTAATTTCCATCTTTCAGTCCGATAATAAGAGGACTGCCATTTCTTGTAGCAATGAGTTTATCAGGTTCTCTGGATGACATAATCCCCAGTGCATACGAACCTTCAATCTTTTTAAGTGCTCTTCTCACTGCTTTTTCCAGATCGTCGCATGAGCGATGAACCACGCCGCTATGATAATATTCTTCTATAAGATGGGCAATTATCTCAGTGTCAGTCTCGGATTTGAATCTGTGTCCCCTCTTTTTCAATTTCTCTTTCAATAACAGATAATTTTCTATAATTCCATTATGCACAATTACAATGGTTCCGGTGCAATCTCTATGCGGGTGGGCATTCTCTTCAGATGGTTGTCCGTGAGTCGCCCATCTCGTATGTCCCAGTCCAATTTTGCCATAAATAGGTTTTTCCTCAAGGACTTTCTCTAACAGTGCAATATTCCCTTTTATTCGTTTTATGCTAATATGTTCACCGTCAATGGTGGCTATGCCGGCAGAGTCATACCCCCTGTATTCCAATCGTTTTAAACCGTCCAGCAAAATTTCAGCCGCATCCTCATTACCAATATATCCAATTATTCCACACACATTTTCTCCAGGGAAAATGGGGGCTGTCCCCATTTTCTGTTATCCAATCAATTTTTTAAATTCTTCTTCATTCAAAATCTTTAGATGGAGTTCCTTTGCTTTATCGTATTTTGAACCGGAGTCTGTTCCAGCTATAACATAATCTGTATTCTTGCTTACAGATAAAGTAACTCTACCTCCTGCCTGCTTGATTAGTTTAGATGCTTCATCCCGCGTGAAACCTGAAAGAGCACCTGTCAGCACGAATTGTTTCCCTTCAAGTTTTCTGGAGATAAGTTTTTCTCTGGAAATTTTTAAACCGGCATTCTCGAGTTTATTCAGAAAAACTTCAGTTTCTTTTTGTTTAAAAAATACTTCTATGCTCTCTGCAATAGTCGGACCTATTTCCTGAATTTTCTGCAAATCTTCTTTGGTCGCCTTTCTTAATTCCCCGAGGTCATAGTGGCTGGCAAGCACCTCTGCTATATGCTCTCCTGCATGGCGAATTCCCATCGCATAGATCAGCCTGGAAAGAGTAGTTCTGCGGCTCTTGTCTATTGCATTGAGAATGTTTGATGCAAGCTTATCTCCCATCCTTTCAAATTTCAGAAGCTCTTCTTTTTTAAGAAAATATAAGTCTGCAGGGTCTTTTATCAATCCGCTGTCCACCCACTCATCTATGTGCGCATCACCTATTCCTTCTATGTTCATAGCATTACGGGAAGTCCAATGCTTTATTCTCTCCTTTATCTGTGCAGGACAGGCAATGCCTGTGCATCTGGAAACTACTTCTCCTTGCGGACGATAAACATCTGCTTGACAAACAGGACAGTGCCGGGGCATAACAAATGGTTTTTCCATTCCTGTTCTTTTTTCTTTAATCACCTTCAGCACTTCAGGAATAACCTCACCTGCCCTCTGGATAAGAACGGTATCCCCAACACGCACATCTTTTTTCTTTATTTCATCCTCATTGTGCAGAGTTGCACGTTCAACAGTAACTCCGCCGACTTCAACAGGCTGCATTATTGCGACCGGTGTTAACGCTCCTGTTCTGCCCACCTGAACTATTATATCTTTTATTTTTGTAGTTTCCTGTTCTGCTGGAAACTTATAAGCAATTGCCCAGCGTGGGCTGCGTGTAACCTCACCGAGTCTTTTCTGAAGGTCAAGGTTATTTACTTTTATAACAATACCGTCAATATTATAAGAAAGAGATTCTTTTTTCTTCTCCCATTTTTCACAGAATCCAATTGCCTCCTGAATGCTCTTGCAAAGAGATGTATTCGGATTCACCATAAAACCTGATTCCTTCAGATATTTTAACACCTCCATATGCTGGGAAAAAGTTTTTCCTTCTGAATGTCCAATTCCGTATGAAACCATCGTCAATTTTCTCTTTGCAGTAATAGACGGGTCTAATTGCCGAACACTTCCTGCAGCAGCATTGCGAGGATTTGCAAAAAGTGGCTCCCCGCTCTTTTCTCTTTCCCTGTTCAGGTTCTTGAAATCATTGGTGAACATAACGACCTCACCCCTCACTTCTATAACCGGCAGCGGGGGTTTAGTCATCAGCCTCAAGGGAATTGACCTGATTGTTTTTAGATTATTTGTCACTTCTTCTCCTGTAAATCCATCTCCTCTCGTTGAACCGTTGACCAGAATTCCTCTTTCGTATGCAAGCGATATTGCAAGGCCATCAAATTTCAATTCTGCAACATATTCAATATCTTTGTAGCGGTCCCGATTCATCGGGATTCCCAGCATCCTCTTTATGCGTGAATCAAATGCAGTAAGCTCTTCTGAAGAATTTGCATTTGCAAGACTCAGCATCGGGATTCTGTGCCTGACCTCTCCAAATTTCTCTAATGGTTTTCCGCTGACTCTCTGGGTTGGAGAATCAGGAGTAACCAACCCGGGATATTTTTCTTCAAATTCCTGCAATTGACGCATCAATTTATCATACTGCGCATCTGAAATTACAGGGTTATCTTCTACATAATACTTATAGTCGTGATAGCGAATCTCCTCCCTTAATTTTTCTATTTTCTTTTTAACGTCTTCCATAGAATGCTTTTTTATAAATTTTCCCGAAATCCTCAATTCCCAATTTTAATGGAATATTTTTCAGTGACCTTACACAATCAGCCATGGCCCTGTGGGCAAGAGATTCCAGTTCTTCTTCCTTTATTCCTGCAGTTTTCAAATTCTGCGGAATGCCAACCAATCTGTTCAGATTTCGGATTAGATTCCATATGTCAGTTTTAAAAATATTCTTAAGTTTTTTCAATTTTTCCTTATATCCATTTTTGAGATACTCAATCACCACCGGCAGAAGCAAAGCATTTGATTCTCCGTGAGGCAGGCGGTAATCCAGTGTCAGGGCATATCCCATTCCATGCACAATAATTGTGCCGGTGCGATTAATAACCATTCCTGCTATAAGAGAAGCAAACATCATATTCCTGCGCAATTCTATATCAAGAGATTTTTTAATAACCTTCGGCAGATTCTCAATTATCAATTTCATTGCTTCAATTGAAAGAATTTCAGTGAACTGGTTTGCATTAATAGATAGATACCCTTCCAGTGCATGGGAAAAAGCATCCATTCCAGTAAATGCAGTTAAAGAAGCAGACATCTCAAGTGTCAAAGCAGGGTCTACTATCGCAATTTTGGGCAGCACGCGGAAAGAACTGACAACTTTTTTTGTTCTCGCCTGCCAATCGTTGATTACCGCATAGCGGGTTACTTCACTTCCAGTGCCAGCAGTGGTTGGAATTGCAATAATTGGCAAAGGCTGGTTCTGGAATTTTTCTATTCCAAAGTAATCCCTTAATCCCCCTTCATTTGTTGCTAAAATAGAAATGCCTTTTGCAGCATCAAGAGGACTCCCTCCACCTATTGCAACAATGCAATCGCATTTTGCACCCCTAGATTCCTCTCGCCCCCTCTCTACAGTTTCAACAGAAGGATTGGGCTCCACATCACAAAACCTGTGTGTTTCAATTCCCTCTTCATGAATAAAATTTTCGACTTTCTTAAGTAACCCGCTCTTCAAAGCAAAAGTTTTCCCTGTTACAAGCAGTACCTTTTTACCAAACTTCTTGCATTCCTTTACTCTATCTAATATATTCTCCCCTATGTATATTTTAGTGGGAAGATAAGACAAAAGCGGATCTGTTAACATAATATTAATATTTTACTGATTTTTATGAATTTGTCAAGTTTAGGTGAATTCCTGCTATCCACCAATTCTAAAGCTTTACAGTACTTTTTTCTACTGCCGACTTTTAAATTTTAGCATCACCTCCTCATAACTTTTAATCTTCTAAGATTTTTATAAATTCATCATAGTTTATTCCCATTTGTCTTAAAATACTTCTCAGGGTCCCATGAGGAATTTCTTTTTTATTCATTGGTAGAATAGCAATTGTCCCTTCTTCGTTCTTGAATTTTCCATGAGAGCCTTTTTGAGAAACAAATTTAAAATTAAGTCTTTTGAGCACATGTTCTATTTCTTTTGAAGAAAATAATTTAGGCATTAACTTTTTCCTTACCCACAATAATATCATCAATTTTTTGTAGTGTTATATTTTCTTTTTCAAAATAAAGTTCAACTGCTTCTCGTAAATTCTTTTTCGCTTCCTCAACGTTTTTTCCAAAGGAAGAAACATCAACATTCAAACATTGAGATACATAGTATCTCCCTTCCTTCCAAATAACAAAACTTATTTCATCCATACTTCCCCCCTCCTTAGAAAATTTTTTCATTAACCTCAGCAATTTCCATTATTTTAATCTGATTTTTATATAAGGGCAAATGCCCTGTACTGCCCTCTTTTTTTATAATATCATTCTACCAGATTTTCAAAAAAAGTCAACTTAAACCGTAGATAAAATCTCGTTATGAATCAGAGACTTCTCCTCGGAAGAAGGGGGGTATAAAGATGTATCCCATCCCTGTGATCTTTGAAATTTAGGGCATTTCTGCAAGTTTTTTTCTTCTGATTTAGAATTAGAATCCTCTTTAGCAAGTTTTTCTTCTCTGTACTCTTGTCTGCTTTTAAATATTGCTTTGTTGTTCCAGGTTATTTGTTTAAGCTCAGTAAGTAAATGGAGATATTCTCTGGCTAAATATTCACTTATTCTTAATAACCTCGCAATCCTTTCAATTGTTGGTTCTTCCTTCATTTCTTTTATTAATTCTTTCACCTGCTTATACCGACGAAGATACCTGCTGATACTGGAGAGATGATGGTCAGTAAGATAACTAATCTCCTGTTCAGTGTATCCCTTTTCATAGAGAGAAACAATCCATTTCTTATGGCTTAGACTGCGGCCAATGTCATGAACTATTCCTCGTAAAGGAATAATCTTACCTGTTCTCTTTTGGTAGTCCTCTACCAGATGCGAAACAGTCTCTTGTCTTACTCCAAGTAAAATTGCTGCTACTGCCTGGGAAAGTAGGCCACCCTGTTCTTTTGCCTCTTTAGCCATTCTTGCTAATCTATTTTGTAAGAAGATAAGCCTTTTTCCTCCTTGATAATAAGAATCTATGTCCTCTTTGGTGCAGAGGTTAAGTGTCACACACAGGTAATCTGTGTATCCTCCATACTTTGACCAAAATGTGGCTTATCTTCAACCCGTGGTACAAGAACCCGAACTTGCCAGGGACGAAGATAATCCTTAGCAGGAAAACACTCTTGTGTAAGTTGCTCTATTTCAGAGGTAAGTAGGTCCAGTGTTTTAGGCTTACCATAGATATTTAATTCTTCCTTGAGAAGATTCTTAAGTTTGGTGCGATAATTCTGCTTCTCCAGAGGCTTATAATGCTGGGCATTGTTATTCTTGCAATTATTAATCATTGCTGGACCTCCCCCCTGGAGAGTATGGGATGCCCAGAAAAGTTTTTTTTATTACCTTCATCCTCTAAATACGAATAAAAACGCTCTAACATTCTTTTTAAGGGTTCTTTGTAGTCAGGATTCTTAATATAATTTTTGTAAAGGTTAATATATTCCTTGATAACTTTTTCAGATTGATTTGTTAAAACCCGGATGTCCCTTGCTGATTTGCCAGCAGTGTAGAAATAGACTACTCTTGAAAAATCTCTTTCATAATGTTCGATTGATTGAGCACAATGACCAGAGTAGGACTGTATTTGATAA
>MNUO01000051.1 GCA_001871015.1 Candidatus Desantisbacteria bacterium CG1_02_38_46 | reverse complement strand
TAATGTTCATTACAGGAATTGTAGCTACATTCCTTATGGCTTTAAGTCTGACAAGTCTTGCAGTAGGAATGGGTGCGATTTACCCTTACTTTAAAGCGGACAATCCTGCAGAATTAGGCATGACATATGGAGGAATACTCTATATGATTTTTGGGTTGGCTTATGTGGGAGCAATGATTCTTTTGTTTGAATTAAGCTTTGGTAGCGGGATTTATATTTCAATAATAGGAGTATTCTTGCTAAACTTCTTCGCTACCTACCTCCCACTGAAAAACGGATTAAAATCCCTCCAGCAATATGAATGGAAATAGCGTTGGTGACCCCTCCGGTAATGTTATGTGCTGTTGCTGGAATAATCACTTTCTCGCGTGTGCCTTGAAGAAATTCCATATAACCTCATTTGCATCTATATCTCTGCTTGTCTTACCCACGATTCTCTCGGGCAAATATGGCTGGCCGCCTGGCCATGTATGCCCTCCGCCCTTAATGGCACAGAGTATTACTTCGGTTCCCTCTCTACCTTTGCTGTACACTTCTTTTCGCACTCGCGTGCCATCCTGTGGGTCCCTATCAGGTTGCCAAGTATTTGTGGGCGTCGGCGAACAACCGTTATAATCTACCCAATACTTTACTGTTTCAGGCACAGATATTACTTTGCCACGTTTTGGTTGCTTAAAAACATATCCGCCATCCCAAGGTATTATAGGATCATCGGTACCGCTAATAATTAACACAGGGATTGCTCTTTTTGGAGTACCTGATTGTAATTGATCTTTGGGTATATTCCCGGCAACTGTAGCAACCGCTGTTATTTTATTAGATAATTCAAGGGCAAGCCGATACGTCATCATTGCGCCATTGGACATCCCGATAACATAGACATTATTTGGGTCGACATTTAGTGTTTCCACGAGATAATCAATTAGAGCAGATATAAAACCAACATCATTTATCTCTTCCACATCAGTAGCCAACATATCATTTCTAGAATCATTCCAATGCTTATTAATACCATCAGGGTAAACAACAATAAAACCTTCTTTATCTGCCAGGGTATTGAAACCGCCACGTGTAAGTTTCACCATATCTTTGGCCGTTCCACCGCCTCCATGAAGAGCAATTACAAGTGGCATTAATTTGGTTTTATTGTAGGAACTTGGAATGTGAATAAGATAGCTTCGTTCTAATCCGTCCCAAACTATTGAGCCTTCCTGAACGCCGACTTGGTCATTCGCAGTAGCAATTCTATTCAAGCAACCTGAATTTAATAAAACTGCAATAACTACGAGTAGTAAAGCCAGTGAAATTATCTTCTTTTTATTGCTCATAGATCATCCTTTCTGCTCCGCAATGGCGTATAATCGCTGTTATATGACCCGAAGGGCAAGGTTGCGAAGCAACCGCAGAGTTCCTAACCCAATCCAATCCAACATTAAGTGTGATTGTTTTGCTGGTTCCTGTATCATCAAGATTGCTTCCCCCGATGCAACATCGGGGTCGCGATGACATAAATTAGGATGACTACATAAACTATACTTTTGATTAAAAGTCAAATTTTAAGTGACCAGAAAAAGTAGAAGCATCCTTTTTTTGAAAAATGGTCGCTGTCCCTATTTTTCACGAAGGCGGGAAAATTCAAGAAGTAACTCTTTCTCTCTGGCAGAAAGGTCAGTGGGTACCTGCACATTAACCCTCACATACTCATCTCCGCGGCCACCATACTGAAGATGGAAAATGCCTTTTCCCCTCAGGCGGAACAACTTTCCATTCTGGGTACCTGGAGGTATCTTCATCTTAACATCTCCTTCTAATGTTGGTACAGTTACTTCTGCTCCCAGAGCTGCATGGACAAAAATAATTGAAATATCGCAGTAAATATCATCCTCATTTCGTTTAAGTATAGAATCCTGTTCAACTTCAATCACCACATAAAGGTCCCCTGGCGCACCTTTCTTAATCCCAGCCTCTCCTTCTTCTCTCAATTTAAGAACAGAACCTGTATTAACTCCGGGCGGTATTTTTACAAGTATTTTATGAGCTTTTCTGACCCTTCCTTCTCCCCGGCACTCAGGACAGGGCGATTCAATTATCTCTCCGCTTCCATGGCAGCGCGGACAGGGCTGGGATATGCTGAAAAATCCCTGTGAATACCTCACTTCACCTGCCCCCCGACACTGAGTGCAGGCTTTCTTCCTGGTTCCAGGTTTCATACCCTCGCCTTTGCAGGTGGGACAGATTTCATGGTGGGAAATATTAATTGGAATTTCTCTCCCGAACGCAGCATCCCGTAAGGAAATACGAAGATGGTATTCCAGGTCCTGTCCCTTATTGCGAATTCTTTCTCTTCTTGCACCAAAGAAATCTCTGAATATACTATCTCCAAAGAAATCCCCAAAACCAAAGTTTTCAAAGAGGTCGCCGAAATCCACTCCTCTGAAAAGGTCCTCTCTAGTATATCGGCTATCTATGCCGGCATGTCCGAATTGGTCATATTGAGCTCTTTTGTTCTCATCTGAAAGCACAGCATAGGCTTCAGAAATTTCCTTGAATTTTTCTTCGGCTTCCTTTTTCCTGGAAAGACCTACTCTATCAGGGTGCCACTGAAGAGCGAGTTTGCGGTATGATTCCTTAATCTCCTCTGTAGAAGCAGTCTTGCTCACACCCAACACTTCATAATAATCTCTTTTCTGCGCCATCTGGTTTCTTGGAAATTTTTACCCTGGCAGGACGAATAACTTTGCCGTTAAGAACATAACCTTCTTTAATCTCCTCTAAAACAGTATTTTCGGGAAATTCATCAGATTCCACAAATTCTACTGCCTCGTGCATATGAGGGTCAAATATATTTCCCCTGGATTCAATTCTGCTTAAACCATTTTTTATTAATATATCCTCGAGTGATTTAAATATCATTTTTATGCCATTAATGAGTTCAGCATTTTTTGACAGGTTAACATTTTCGAGCGCAAGTTTTAAATTGTCAAATACAGGCAGGAGATGAAGGAGTAATTGCTCGTTTGCAAACTTTATATATTCCTGCCTTTCTCTCTCCACTCGCTTTTTATAGTTTTCGAACTCAGCCTTCAGCCGAACGAGATGATTTAAATATTCTTTACAGATATTATTTTTTTCCTCAAGTTCCTTGAAACAATTCTCGATAGCCTGTTTGAGGGAAAAAGCGAGCCCTGCTTTGCCTGAAATATCCTTTGAAATATCCTTATTCATAGATATGGAGTTTTGTAATATTTTTTGAGTTGTTCAATCATTATATCCTTTGGAACAAAACCTAATTTTACCAGTGCCTGACCTAATGTTATACTTTCTTCTTTCTGATATGACAGTCCTTTTTCAAGCTGTTCTCCTGTGATTATTTTTCCTTCAATCAACATTTCTCCAAAAGGCTTGCGCTCCTTCAGGACGACTTCTTTTTCCTCTTTCAATCCCAGTTCCACGGCAACCCATTCAATTATATTTTCATCTATTAACCCCTGTTTTTTCAGGTAAGTCTCTAAAAGCGCATTATCGCAGATGGCATTGATAAGACGCGGAATTCCCTTTGAGTATTGGTGTGTCAGTTTAATTGCTCCGTCAGTAAATATCTTGCGTGTAGTTCCAGCCACCGAGAGTCGATATTCGATATATCCCCTTGCGGACTCAATGTCAATAGGATGTAACACAATCCTGACTCCGATGCGCTGACGGAAATGTTCATCTAATTTTAAGTAATCATCCAACTCTGGCAATCCAAAGAAGAAGAAATTTACCAATTTCTTACCGTTCATCTCTAAATTCAGAAGTACTCTGAATTCCTCAAGCAAATCCTTTGCCTGAAGCATGTTTGCCTCATCCACCAGTATAACTGTCTTCTTTCCTTCCTCATTGAATTCGCATAACTTATTATATATCCGGTCAACCAAGAGAAAACTCTCGTCAGGAAGAGAGGAAACCTCAAGTTGGATTGCAATCTTTTTCAATAGCCAGCTCGCTGTAACTGAACGATGTATAATGGAGAGAAACACGGCTTCATAACGAGGCGTCTGTAATGTATCAAATATTTTCTTGGCAAGCGTGGTCTTTCCTATTCCCATTTCCCCTATTACTACTGCCAATCCTAGTCCCTCATCTACTGCGTGCGAAAGCCTGGCTATAGAATTTTTGCACTGGTCAGTTTCAAAATAGAAACGCATATCCACAGTGCTTGTGAATGGTAATTCTCTTAAACGATAAAATGATTCATAACTCATTTAACAACCTCCTACCTCTCTCTACTTCCCTCCCCCACTTGTCGTCCAAGGCAACCTGCCTCGGGCATGGTGGGGGATGGGATAGGATGGGAACTCATTTTCTTTTTATATTCCTTTACGAAAATTTCCGCTAAACGAGGGTCAAATTGAATGCCAGTATTTTTCTTAATCTCATCAAGTGCTACATAAACAGGAAGTCCTTTTCGATAAGGACGGTCAGATGTCATTGCATCAAAAGTATCTCCTATAGCTATCATCCTTGAATAAAATGGAATATCTTCTCCTTTAAGCCCATCAGGATAGCCTTTTCCATCGTATCGCTCATGATGATGAAGAATGTACGGAATAATCCTTGCCATCGGCTTGACTGGTTCCAGTATCTTTGCGCCCGTCACAGGATGTTGTTTGATAGCTTTCCAGTCCTCTTCTGTAAGTTTTTCCTTTTTGCCAAGCACTCCCTCCATCACTCCGATTTTACCTATATCGTGCAATAATCCTGCGAGGTGCAAAATTTCAATTTCTTCCTCCTGCAAATTCAGGGCACGTGCAAGGAATAAAGTGTAATCTGTGACACGTTCAGAATGACCTTTCGTATATGGATCTTTAGCTTCAATTGCTGTAACAAGGGAGCGTACAGTAGAGAAAAAAAGGTCTCGTAAATCCTGATTCAATTTTGTATTCTCGGTTGCCATTGCAATTTGATTTGCGACAGTAGAAAATAATCCTTCGTCTGCAACAGTAAATGAAGCATCGCCTAATTTATTTATTGCCTCTGCCACTCCTATAATCCTCTCTCCAATCTTTAAAGGTACACAGAGGATGGACTTAGTTTTAAATTCAATTTTCTTGCTATACCGGGAATTAAACCTTAAGTCCTTTGCCACATCGTTGACAATCAATGGTTTACCATTTTTTGCCACCCAGCCGGCTATGCTCGATTCATTTATTGGAATTCTAAATTCCTTTATCTCGCTGGACTTTTCCCCGAGGACCACCCTGAAAACCAATTCATTTGTGGCCTCATCAATCAAAAGAAGCGAGATTGCCTCAACCTCGAGCATCCTGGTTGCAGATTTCATAATTGAGGTAAGTAGTGTCTCCTGCGCGAGACTTGATGTGATAATCCGGCTTACATCAAAAAGAGCATTAATTTCAGAAAACCTCTCACTGGCTTCGCCAAGCAATCTCACATTTTCAATCCCCATTGCTACCTGCGAAGAAAGACTTGTGAGCATATCGAGGTCCTGCGTTGTAAATTGTGCACCTATTGGATTAACAACCTCTACTGCTCCAATAATTTTCTCTTTAACTTTGAGTGGAACTGCTAACACCGATTTTGTCTTAAAACCAGTAATTTCATCAATCCTTGGCGTCCATACAGGATCATTTTTCACATCGTTAACAAGTATTGGTGAACCTGTTTTTGCTGCATATCCTACAATCCCTTCGCCGGGCTCAAGAACAATTTCTTTTAATTTATGTGCTTTCTCTCCTTTTGCTACTTTAAAATATAGTTTATTGTCCTGGAGCAAGAGGAGAGAGCCACCTTCAACTCTCATTATCTTTGTTATTAAATTCATAAACTTATCTAATAAATTGTTGAGGTCTGTATATGAACCGCACGCCTTTGCAAGCCATTTAAAAGCCTTCAGTTCCCGATGCGCTTTCTTGAGGGCAGCGGATAAAAGTTGAACCTCTTTTTCTTTAGCCATAGTTCATCTCTATGAAATTATCCATCGCAAAATTACGCCAACCAATATGGCAATAGAAGAACTTGCAATTAAGTTAAAACGGGAAAAATCATAATCACCTTCCCCAAAATTTTTCTCCCGGCAAATGCTCCATTTTATTCCGATAACTAAGCCCACCAGGAAATAGAAATATCCAGGCAGCATAACCAGGGTGGTAATCAGTGCCCTCTCCATTATATCATAATATTTCCCCTTTACTGGAAAGGAAACATTTGAATGGGCATATGTTTTTTTTAAATAATAAATAAGTACAGTAGCGGTAAATGTGGCAAGAATATAAAAAATACAAAAAATAATGAAGAGGTCATTTGAGTAAAGTCTGCTTATGAACGAAGACCCGATTGCAATCCCGACTGAAGTACGGGATTTCGCAAGCTCAATTGATGGAAAATTAAAAAGTATAACCACTCCAATTGCCGCAATATGGAGCATCTGGTCTAATAGAAATAAAGCAAGACTATCATTCTTGTAGTGATTTATGAGTTTAATCTTTAACCAATCCGTAAAAATGTGAAATATCCATAGGAATATAAGAAAAATGCCCATCCATTTAAACACAAGGAAGTGCGTGGAAAGTAAAACTGCCGTAATTCCAAATACACTGCCATGAAGAATGGTTCCTTTGATTCCTTCAGTTTTAAGGCGAAATAATTTTGTAAATTGAAGTGGGAAATCCGCGATGAAATGTGCTAATAACAGACGGTAGAATAAAAACATATGTCTCCGGTTCGGAAAAGTAGGGACAGACACTACTTTAATTTATCCACAAACTCCCTTATTTTTGCTTTGTGCTCTGCATCCACATAATCAAAATTTATAATCCTGTCAGTAATCTCCCAGAAATCCTGGTCTTTAACTTCGAGTAATTCCCTTTCAATTTCTTTAATAACTTCCATTGGCATTTCTTTTAAAACCTCGGTAATTCTAAGAGCAAACACGGTATCACCCTTTAGTAGATAAAATCCACCTAACATTAAACATCTCTTCCTGAAATCTCTTAAAATTCTTTCATTTTTCCTTTTCTTGTATAATATACCGAGGGATAAAAATTCATCTAAGAGGGCGTTTCTCATTCCAGTTTTTTTCTCAGAAGTGACACAGTTCAACATCATAAGATCATAAATACCTGTTTCCAAAATATAAGGAACACCTGCATCTTCTGCAGTTACTCCATAGTACTTAATAAAAGATGCGATTCTAAGGCTCGTTCCTTCATAATTCTTGAAAAGTGTTTCAGCAAGAAGACGGTACTGATAAAAAATATTATATATAATTGCCCTATCCCTGGAATTCAGAGCGAGCCTGCAGAATGTATTGAAAAACTTTAATGAAAGATTAAGCGTTGGTCTATCGTCAACTTCTTGCGCTTTTTCTCCAAGAATTCTTACATTAATAAGAATACTGGTAATAACATCCCGTAGTTTATAAGAGCTATTTAAAATAAAAGTGAACATAGTCACGAAGTCATGAAATATTTTCATTTCAAGCCATGTCTTGTTTTTCTTTATTTCAGCGATTGCCTGGGGCGGTGTACCAGGGAAGTCTTCTTCGTCAACATTGAACCATTCTTCTGATAATTCATTTTTTAATAACAGGTGCCTGCACATAATATTTCTTTCTGAATTAATTGCAACAATCGGAATTTCGCTTATCATATACTGAATTGAACTTTTGCCCATTCGTCCTATATTTGCAATCATCTCCTCCATCTTTTTTCTTCTGCCCTGATTCAGAAATTTAATGGCATCATTGGATATTCGTTTAATTATGTTTGCCGGTTTTAAAAAATCAAACAAAAGATAAAAGTACGGTACCAGCAGTCCAATAGACAGAAAGAAAAGAAATATATCTAAATTTGGCAAATGGATGAAAGAAATTTGATGTGAAACATTTATATACACTATTGAAAAAATAAAAGTACAGAAAGGTACAAGGTAAACTTTCCAGTTAAAGAATAAATCTATTATCTGTGGGAGGTATCTATTTGCCGCCATTTGCACTAACACCAATGAAACAGTAACTACAATTCCCAACAGGGTAGACAAAAGGTAAGCAAAAGGTGACATTACTTAACTCCTGTTACTTCGTATATTTGAACCGCCCCTGCTCTTCCCTTAACCTGGACAGGTTCAAGTTTATTCACTTGGACAATATCTTTAACCAGATTATATGTGCTCTCGGTTATAAGGATTTTCCCTCCCTCTGCCATATCTTCCAATCTCTGCGCTAAATTTACATCATCTCCAATAGCAGTGTAGTCCATCCTCCTGTGCGAGCCGATATTTCCCACAACCACATTGCCAGTGTTTATTCCTATACCCATTTTAAATTGACCACGAACTTCACCGGCATGGCGCTTGTTAATTTCTTTTATTTTCTGCTGCATTTCCCATGCAACTTTAACAGCGCGCGGGGCATCGTCAGTATGCGCAATAGGTGCTCCAAAAAATGCCATGATTGCATCTCCTATAAATTTATCAAGAGTTCCTTCATATTTAAGAATAATTTCTGACATCTGTGTAAAATATTCGTTGAGCAGGTTAACCACTTCTTCTGGCTGAAGATTTTCAGAAATGGTCGTAAAACCCCGCACGTCTGAAAAAAGGATTGTAAGCATTTTTTTATCGCCACCTAAAGAAAGTTTGCCTGGATCGTTTAAAAGTTCATTCACAACATCAGGGTTCACGTAACGTCCAAAAGCATTTTTTACTTCCCTTTTCTCCCTTTCCTCTGAAACAAAACGATAAAGAGAAATTGACAAATAACAGAAAACTATTGTCCCGCCAGGATAGACAAAATCTAAATAGTATCCTTGCCCGAATAAAAATATACCCGCCGTTACTAATATCAGCAGCGCTGCAACTGTAAAAATAGCATTAAACAGCGGGTAAACATGTGGGGGTAGTTTCGGGAGATAAAATCCAAGCAGCAACCCTGAAATGACAATAATAACCAAACCGAATATTTCAGGGACTGGAATGATAAACTTTTTATTTAAAATACTGTTGACAATATTGGCATGCACTCCCACGCCCGGAAAATTTTCAGAGAAAGGTGTAACACGCAGATCATATACACCAACAGCAGTAGAACCTACCAGGACTATCTTATTCTTGAATTCACTTGCTGGTATTTCACCGGTTAAAACACGGTAGTATGGAATTATCCTGAATCTTTCAAACCCACCTGTATAATTGACAAGAATTTTACCCTGGGCATTTATAGGTATTTTCCTGTCAACCATGTCTATATCCTTGCCAATTTTAATATTATTTTGAGATATATCCAGGTATCCCCCTGCTAAACACAAGCTCAAAGAAGGATAGAATTTCCCCTTGTAATTAACAGCGAGCTGACCATAACGGATTACTCCATCCTTTTCAGGTTCATAATTTATATTGCCCAGCCCTCTTGCCACACGTACCAATCCAGGTATGGGAATCGTTGCTTCTTCAGCTTCGCCCATGGATAAGTGAGCAGCCCCTCGTGAAAAAAGAGAAAAAGCAGGCAGTAACTCCTCTATCTCTCTTTCTTTTTCAGTGGTGACAATAATAGAAACCTTTTTCGTCTGTGCTCTTTTTCTTCTCTGTGGTGAAAAATACATTGCATAATATACATTTCCTGCGTTTTTAGTAGCGAGCATGAGAGCCTGGTCGTCTTGAGGAAGCGGTGCATTATCTGAAAATACGACATCGAAACCTATGACTTTTACACCTGCTTTTTTTAAAAAATCGATGAGTTGAGCATGATATCTCCTGGGCCAGGGCCATACACCAATCTCTTTCAGACTCATGTCATCTATTGCAACAATAATGATATCTGTGCTTGGATTTGTTTCTCCTCTTGAATGAAAATAAAAATCCAGAGATTTCATTCGAACAATCTGAAACAAATCTAACAATGAAACCCCAACCATAATAACAATTACAATGATACTTAAATACAGGGTGAATTTTAGATGTTTTTTCATTTTCATATCAAGAAAAATCAGACCTGAAGGTCTGAGTTACGTAACTCAGGACTTTAGCCCTGATATGTAACTCAGGGCTTTAGTCCTGATATGTAACTCAGGGCTTTAGTCCTGATATGTAAC
>MNUO01000032.1 GCA_001871015.1 Candidatus Desantisbacteria bacterium CG1_02_38_46 | reverse complement strand
TCGGTTGTGAGACTATTGTCTGCTCCTTAATGAAGAGTATCGACCACTGACACGCTGGTTATTTCGGGGCTCAATTCCTTCACTTGCGTTATAGCTCGATATTTCCCGCTTCCCGCACCACTTTATTTGTTACCAAATAAAGTGTGAGATTAAGTGTTAGGCTGGTGGCTAACCTTTACCTAAGTCGGACTTGCACCAACAAGAACTAATACACTTTCTCGGCACACTCATTTTCCCACCTCTCAAATTTTAGGTATAAGCGGGAGTCTGCGTTTAAATTCCGTTTTCTTTATTCTTTCAGACACCCTGTCAATAAAATCTCTCCTGAAACCATCTTTAACTAATCCCTGCGTTGTCTGCAAGCAATCTACCATCAAGTATAATAACTTATCCACCACCTCATAACGAAGACCAAGTTCTTTCTCGTCGGTTTGCCCTGGCCATAATTCAGCACTCGGAGCTTTTTGAATAATTGGCTTTGGAATTCCAATCTCTTTTGCCAGTACACGCACCTGTGTTTTATACAAATTTCCCAGAGGCATAATTGCACAGGCAATGTCACCATAAATTGTCCCGTAGCCAAGAAGCAATTCACTCTTATTGCTTGCACCAATCACCAGTGCCTTATGTTTGGCTGATAAATCATAAAGGATTGACATCCTCTCTCTTACTATTTTGTTTCCCTGGCGGATTCTGGAAGCATCCGGGAACTGTTTGAAATAACTGTCAATAATGAGAGTAATGTCAATTGTTTGCGAGTTTATGCCAAGCATTTTCACTATCATCTGTGCATATTTTAGTGATTTTTTGGGATTTGTTTTATACGGCATAAGAATTCCCCAGACATTGGCGGGTCCCAGGGCCAGGCAAGAAAGATATGCAACAACGGCTGAATCAATTCCCCCGGATAATCCTAATATCCCGCGGCCAAATCCAGCTTTTTGCACTTCTTCCCTGATAAACTTCACCAATTTCTCCTTCATTTCTTCTGGATTAATTTCAAATTTGCTCATTTTTATATCCACAAGTTTCTGTCAAGGCTGCGGTATTGAATTGCCTCAGCAATGTGTGCCTCTTCAATATTTTCCTTATTATCCAGGTCTGCTATCGTCCTGCTAATTTTAAGGATTCTGTCATATGCCCGGGCGCTCAACCCGAGTTGTTGGATTGCAGATTTCAACAATTCCTTTCCGCTCTCATCAATCTTGCAGAACTGTTTTATCTCTTTTGATCTCATCTGGGCATTGCAATAGATTTTCCTGCCAGAAAATCTTTTCTCCTGAATCTGGCGTGCCCTTTTTACGCGCTGGCGTACTTCCTCAGATAATTCCCCCCTTGATTCCTCACTCATCTCCTTATATTGCAAAGAGGGCGTTTCTATATGAATGTCAATTCTGTCCAGCAGCGGACCTGAAACTCTTGCGAGGTAATGCTGAATCTGGCTTGGATTACAGGAACACTCCCTGGATGGATGGGTAAAATATCCGCAGGGACAGGGATTCATAGCTGCAACTAACATAAACCTGGCCGGATAAGTCAATGAACTCATTGCACGGGAAATAGTTACTGTTCCATCTTCAAGTGGCTGGCGCAATGCCTCAAGAACATCCCGGTGAAATTCAGGTAATTCGTCGAGAAACAAAACTCCATTGTGGGCAAGACTAACTTCTCCCGGCTTTGGAACTCTCCCGCCTCCAACCAGTGCCACATCTGATATCGTATGGTGCGGTGCGCGGAATGGACGAGTTGCAATCAGCGCCTTTTCCGCTGGAACAAGACCTACAATACTGTGCAGTTTTGTCGCTTCAATTGCTTCTTCAGCAACCATCGGTGGAAGAATTGTTGGAAGACGACGCGCCAGCATAGTCTTACCCGAGCCTGGCGGACCAATCATCAAGCAATTATGCCCGCCTGCTGCAGCAACCTCTAATGCACGCTTCACATGGTATTGTCCCTTAACCTCGCTGAAGTCAACATCATAAGAAGATGATTCGTGCAATGCTTCTTCAAGATTGTATGAATATGGCGAAATTTCTATTTTTCCATTCAGGAATTCGACTGTTTGATAGAGATTGTGCAGCGGATATGCTTTCAGTCCATCTACGATTCCTGCTTCATTTGAATTCTCGTATGGAACAATCAGCTCTTTCTCCACCTTGCGACTGGAAATAGCAATCGGGAGCGCGCCATTAATTCTCCTGATTCTACCGTCAAGTGCAAGTTCGCCGAGAATAATAAATTTTCCAAGTCCATCTATCTTAATCTGCTGGGTAGCAGCAAGAATTCCAAGGGCAATAGGCAAATCAAAAGAAGGTCCCTCTTTCTTTATGTCAGCAGGAGCGAGGTTGACTGTAATTTTATTAGAGGGAAATTTGAACTGGCTATTCTTTATTGCTGAGCGTACCCGCTTTTTTGCCTCTTTCACTGCCATATCCGGCAATCCAACAATGTCAAAGGACGGAAGTCCATCTCCAACATCTACTTCTACTTCAACTGTATAAGCATCAACTCCAATTATGGCGCTTGAATATATCTTCGACAGCATCTGCGACTCCTTCCTTGTATGGCTTGTAGTGGCAGAGTTTACTCTGCAAATTTATTCAGTCGAGCAAGCTCGACCACTACAATAATTTATTTATGTAATCTGTGATTATATATTATATATCAAATCTATAAAAATTGCAAGAAAATAAGAACCTGACTTCGTCAGAACCTTGTTGTTCGAAAATAAACGTCGTGGGATAGTCGCAATATAAAAAAACCGCCTTTGGGGCGGCTTTTTACCATACTCCTAATATCCTTTCAAACACAAGGTGAACCACAGATTAAAACAGACATTGTCCTTTTTTCTATCTTCTTTTTAATATAATCATTTTTTGGCTATAGCTGAAAAACGTATCAAATATTGAAAAAAATCCTGCCTGACCTAAAAGTCCAAAGGGCATATCGTCCCACTCGTGGGAATAGTAAACATCAAGCGGATGGTGTCACTAAATATTTTTATGTAAGGGAATCGCATTTCTTTCATAATAAATATAAGCTATTTTTTTCTGGAATTTTTGTCAAAATAGGGTCTTTAAATCCCTTCTCCCTTGCTTCTTTGAGGGCTTTTTCAGGCGTACATCCCTTGCCTAATACTTTTTTTCTGTCATAACTTAAAGCCACAAAGTATCCTGAATATTTTTTGATAATCGGCGTCATATCCAATACTTTCATTTCTTTTACCTCCCGACAAATATATGCTGTGCAATTTCTAAAATAAACTTAATCTATATTCGCGCGGACCAAGAATTTTGAGTTTTCCTTCCTTCTGCCAGCGTTCCATTCGGGCTAAAATAAGAATACGCAAAATTTTTAATTCATCGGGGTCTTTTGATTTACAACCCTTTTTTTTCATACGATTTGCAAGCAATCTTTCCCTGACTGCCGTAAATTTCTTTTTATTTAATGCTTTATATTTATCAAAGTCTCCTATTATTCTCATTTTTTCCTGCCTGTTCTTCTCAGTTTATTTAATGCATTCAGAGTGCCTTCTTCCTTACATCTTTTTCGGAGGTATTCCCAATTTATTTTTTTCCTGTGGATAGCCATTAACTCAGTTGCCCATTCTCCATCACGGACATATTTCCACCACACATAGGAATTCAGGCGATCCACAATCAGGTCTTCAATTCCAATTATATAAATATCCAGCCCTTCTATTTGTACTTTTGCTACATTCTTCCTTTCCTCGACATCAAGATTCGAAGATGGAATTTCAATTGCAATATCAAAATCTTTTGAAAACCAATGCCTGCCTGTCTTTTTAAATCCCCATGAAGAAAGCAATTTTCCTACGGATTCAGTATCCTGGCATACAAGATCAATATCACCTGTAGCATAACTACCAAAAGTATAAAATTCAACAGCGTTTCCACCAACTATAACAGGCACTATCAATTTGTCCTGCAAATATTTAGTCAGAATCCCTACGAAATAGAGTCTTTTTCGAAAAGGTTCTGTTACCATCTCTAATTTTCTAAATTCTTTTGGTAATTTTTTATTCAATTAAAACTCTCCTAAACAATAAAGGAACCTTGTTGCTCGGAAGTAAATGTCGAAAAAATGTCGCAATAAGAACCTCTATGAGAACCTTGTTGCTCGGAAGTAAATGTCGAGAAAATGTCGCAATAAGAACCTCTATGAGAACCTTGTTGCTCGGAAGTAAATGTCGAGAAAATGTCGCAATAAGGTTCTGGGTCACGCCATCCATACAGGAATAAAATAAACTTCTGTTTTTAAATAAGTGGTTCTTTCCATAAAATCTTTGGTTAGGACCACTGCTCTTGTGGGTGAATACCTTGCAATAAAAGACTTTAGTGAATTGGGCATAGAAGGAAATTTAAAATTTTGATACTTCACTTCCATCGGCGTCAACTCTCTATTTTTTGAAATTATAAAATCAACCTCGTTTTTGTCCTTGGCACGCCAGAAATAAATTTCCTCAAGGGATTCTTTGCTTCTTGTTATTTCCGTATAAAAAGTATTTTCCACTAATGCTCCTTTGTCCTGCCTTATCTCAAGAAACCTCGTATCGCCTATGTTCACATTTCTTAAACCATTGTCCACAAAATACATCTTTGCCATTTTTGTTATTTCCTTTTGCCGATTCTTGTAAAAAGGTTTTACCAGATTCAAAACAAAAGTTTTCCCCAGAATAGATATATAGTGCTCAGCAA
Source organism: Candidatus Desantisbacteria bacterium CG1_02_38_46 (assembly GCA_001871015.1). Taxonomy (GTDB): domain Bacteria; phylum Desantisbacteria; class UBA1551; order UBA1551; family UBA1559; genus UBA1559. The sequence goes on along the minus strand of MNUO01000032.1, from coordinate 12,042 downwards.
TTCTTCTGGATATACCTGTTTCTTTGATAACTTCATTTATATTTAAAAGATTGGAGATCTGAACGGCAAGATAAGATACGAATTTGTTAAACTCAAGAATATTGTCAATATGGGCAAGATCTTTAATATCCTTTTGTATATAGGTATTATGAATCTCCTTAAGTCTCAGTATTCGCTGCTCATCCTGCTGTGTAAGCGTTGGCAAGGGATATCCGCCAAAACGAACATATTCCTCAAACAGAGGAATAATTTTCTCTGTGATAATTTTCAGTGCAGTAAAATGTTTGAAATTTTCGAGCACACTGTGGAGATTCACGTCCTCTTTGGTTCTTGCATATTCACTTTGTTTAAACTTCAGAAATTCTGCGAAACTTAAAGGATAAACTTCAAATACAATTTTCCTGCCAGTTAAGCTATCGCCAAATTTCTTCTTTATATCAAAAGAAGAGGAACCCGAAACAATCAATTTGATTTTGGGATAGTGGTCATGAATAAGTTTCAAGAAATTTGATGGCCTGGGAAGGTATTGGACTTCATCTATAAAAACAAAGATTCGCTCTTTTTCACTAATACCCCGTGCTTTAAGATAAGCTAAAAAATTATCTACTGAACTGAAAATATTAAGATTATATGAATCTTCAAGGTCAAAATACAGAGATTTTCCAGGTACCAGGCTTGCAAGAATTTTCATTATGCAGGTTTTCCCAACCTGTCTTGCCCCTAAAAGTACTATGATTTCTGGCTTGTCTAACCAGGATCTTATCTTGCCGATAATTTCTCTATCCAGAAGTTCCATATTGTCCTCTTTAGGACTATTTTAACATATTATGCTAAAAAAGTCAAGAAAAATCAGACCTGAAGGTCTGAGTTACGTAACTCAGGACTTTAGTCCTGAAGGTTGTGGATAACTTTTGGTATAATTTCCTTAGCTATCAAGAAAAAAATAGCATAATTACAAAAATGACAAAATCAACCTATCGCTTTTCGAGCAATAAACTGAATTTCGAACCCGCAACCAAGCAAATGTTTATCTTTGCGAAGTTTTTCCTCTAAAACAACCATCTCTTTGAATCCTTCTTTAGATGCCAGCCCCTGCTGGAGAATCTCTCTCTCCAACAATGAAAAAATAAGATGGGAGGGTTGCATATCAATTAGTTGCCATCCGGTAGCCACAAGTAAATTTTCTAATTCAGAAGGAGAAAACTGCCGGATTGGTGCAGGGTTTTTCTTGTCAGGCCAAAACGCTGTTCCTTCATTTAAAATCCGCTTCGCATCTTCCCAGCTGCTCGCTCTGCGCCCGTCAAACATTTTATACCTGTTTTCCACTTCTCCAATTAAAACACCGCTTTCTTTTGTAATGCGCCTTATTTCTTCGAGTGCTTTCTTTGCATTGTCACAATATGAAAGTGGATCGCCCGACGCCAGCACCAATAAAAAGGAAGATTCTTTATATTTTTTCAAATTACAAATATCGGCTTGCTCAATGATTATTTTATCAGACAAACTTTCTTTGTCTATTTTCTCTTTTGCCCTTTCAAGAATGCCAGGAGAAATATCTGTCAAAATTGCAGAATATCCCTCCAATGCAAGACGAATTGACCAAACGCCCGTGCCTCCACCCAGATCTAAAATAGGAACTGTACGGTCATCCGGTAAATACTTTTTAATAATATTCCAGAGGATTTCACATTTAAGAGCTATCATATCCCCATAAGAACCCTTTTCTTTTTGTCCGTCGAAAGTTTTTCCATCCTCTAATGTCATTTTTTTCCAGGGATTTCCCATCGTAACACCCCCTCAGGATTTGGTTTGCATTATCACAGTGGTATTAACATCAAAGCAGAAAGCATTATTATGATTCCAGAAACAAAAAATGGAGCACTTATAGATAATGGAGATAGAAAACCTGCAATAATTGGACCAACAATCCATCCCAGCGTTGAAAATGCTGCTACTTTACTTACATCATAAGCACGGGACTCAGGACGGGAATATTGCTGGATAAGGGTTTTTTGCGCCGGCATCCAGAATGCAGCACCTACATAATCATGTGCCAGCCACACAATTGTAGTAATAAGAAAATTTGGAATAATCGCACAGGCTGACAGTGCAAGTCCTTCAATAAACACGAACCACATATATATTCTTTTGAGGTTCATTCCCTCTTTTATAAACCATGCAGCAAATATCATTGGCGCTCCAAGGACAAGACGGTGAAGTGCCATTATTATACTTGCTGTCTGACGGGTGACTTGAAATTTATCAGTAAAAAACAGCGGCATTATAAATGAATGGCTACAGCCCATTCCAATCATAAATACAAAATTTGCCAAAGCAATAATCATCAGGGGACGGGAGAAATCAAAAGCATACAATTTATTAATAGGAATTGGTGACTGCTTTGCCCTCTGGTTCTCTGGCTCTTTAAAAAAGAAACTGAATACAAAAAATGCCAGAAATAATAAGCCGGCAGTGAAGAAAAAAGTGTTGCGATATCCAATCCATATCAGTAAGATTCCTGCCACAAATGCACCCAAACCCTGAAAAACCCACTGGGCACCGGTTGTCTTTCCGATAAAATCTAAAAATTTCTTTTTTGAGAATTCAAACAGAACTACAGAGTGAATACTTTCCTGAACCATTGCCCCTGCCTCGCGCAAACTTTTCAAAATGGTGAGGCTGAAGATTTTAGCAGTAAATGGAGTAAAGAAGTTGGCAATGCAGGAACCCAGGAGAGCAAGTGAATAAAAGATTTTACGTCCGTGGATGTCTGCAAGTTGTCCGGCGTGGATGCGAATAAAAAACATCGCAATATAACTCAAGGAAAAGATAATTCCCATATTTGCGAAAGAAATACCTCTATCCTTCAGGTAAAACGGGAGGACAAACTCATAAATTCCCAGGGAGAGCCCAAGGAGGATTGATATAAAAAGCAGAATTTTTACATTTCTATTCATTAAATTTAGAAGTCAATTGCAAGCGAAATCTGCTGATTAAAACCCATCTCGCCCTTCAAAATAAATGCGTAATCAAGGTGGACCATCCTGTCGCTGATTCGAAAACCTGCACTGAAACCGTCTGTATAGCAACCCAGGACTTCACCAAACTTATAGCCCATTCTTATTGCTGCACCCATTTCTATATTCTGGTACTCAATACCAAGATTGTATCTTAAGATGCTGTCATTCGGATAATTGGCATCAACAGCAAGAGTAATATTATCAAGTTCTTTACGGGTAAAAAACTCCCATCCAAACCCTGCTTTAATGTTAAGCGGAAGGGGGTCCCCTACTTCTATGTATTTTATTTCTCCACCAACATTCTGCACTGCAAAACCCAGTCTTAATTTTTTTAACATCTGATAGAGAAAACCGGCATCAAAAGCATATGCTGCAGCATTATAACTTTGCCCCAGCGTTGAAGAGAGTCCTTTAACATTAAACCCTAAGAGGAAATTTTCTTTTACTTTGAGCGCATAGGAAAACACAGCCATATAATCGCTCTGGGCATTTATGGTGTTTGTAAGTCTACCGCTACCATCATAAACTTCAAGTAAACCGCCCTGTAAAGTGAAACAGGAAATACCTATTGTGCTTCCAGCAAAAGGCATTGCAAAAGAAATAACACCCCAGTTTGTATCGACCAGGCCTTTCAGGTAACAAAAATTTATCTCAGAGCTTTTCAGGTAGGCAAGCCCTGCAGGATTATAATTAATGGCATTTATATCATCTGCAACTGCCACAAATGCTTCTCCCATACCTAAAGCGCGGGCACTTATCCCTTGCTTCATAATTATTGCGCCTGAAGTGCTTGGACTACCAGCATATGCCACATTAATAAGTAAAAACAACGAAAGTAAAGAAAAAATCAATAGTCTCTTAGTCATTTTATTACCAATGCTTTAGTTGTAGCGTTAAATGAACCTGCGCTTATATGGATTAAATACACTCCGCTTGCAACTGTAATTCCTTGTGAATTTTCACCTTTCCAGTCTATAGAATACCCCTGTCCTGCCAGTTTATCTTCGTCAACAAGCACTTTCACAAGTTCACCAACAAGATTATACACTTTTATTGTCACTCTGCAACTTGAGGATATATCATACCATATCGTTGTTTTTTCACCTTTTGCTGGATTAAAAACATTATTATACGGAATTATTTTTGATGGAATCTCTACTAATATCAATTGAGATGCCAAAGTAAATCCACTTCTTGAAACCACAATTGTATGATAACCTAATGTCTGGTCCTTATAATAAAAACTGCCTTCACCGCTATTTAACATAATAATTGTAGTATCAACCCATGTATCCTTATTTATAGAAAATTTGCCTGTAGAAGAACTTGTGGAAAGAGTGACTGTTCCTGAAAAAACCGATGCTTTTTCACGGTCTCCATTTAAAACTTGTACACTTATAGCACTTGATACTTGATTCGGTTGAACTGTAACCGGCGAAGTTACAAAAGAAAGAGAATATACCTGTCTTAATACAATAAGTCCGTAATCTGGGTCTGCAATTAAAATTTCACAGATACTATCACTATTTATATCACCGAGGGCAATGCTGTGTGGGTTAAAAGAACTGGAATAAGGAAGAGAATAAAGTTTATACTCAGATAAAGTGGCTAATGAACTTTGTTTATACACGCTTATTTTCCCCTGTCCGTTATGAAGCACTACTACATCATTTTTCCCATCACCACTTACATCTCCGATTGCTACGGCTGATGGAGAATTATAAGCTGTATAATTCACAGGTGTATCAAGAGCAGTAGTATCTGTTTGTGTAAAAACAGCAATGTACGATGACCCAAAACTTGTAACTATGTCTGCTTTAGTATCACCATTAACACTTCCTATAGCCATGCCAAAAACTCTGGTATCAGTTCCAGAAACTTTATAATATGCGGGCGTATCCAGAGTATTTGTAGCATTCTGAATAAAAACAGCTATACTGTCTATACCGGCTTTCTTGCCTCTCATAACAATTACATCTTTGCGCCCGTCATTATTTATATCTCCTATGTCAATTTTATTGTTGCCATAAGAAGCAATGGCATAAGTAACCTGCGGGTTCAGTGTTCCTCCAACATTCTGGATTAAAACACTTATTGAATCGGAATTCCAGTTTGACACTACTACATCATTTTTTCCGTCGTTGTTAACATCGCCAATTTTTATGCTGTCAGGTTGGAAGCAAACTGGATACAAGACAGGTGCGTCGAGGGTAGCCGTGTTATTCTGTATGAAAACTCTAATATTATCATCGTCATTTGCTACAGCCACATCTTGTCTGCCATCGTTATTCAAATCACCGATTGCTACAGAGTATGAACTGGGAACGATGGGATATATCACTTTTGGATTAAATGTACCGGTTTCGTTCTGCAGGAAAACACACAGACCTTTTGTTTCTCCTGCCTTAGAAGAACTGACAATCACTACATCGTTTTTACTGTCGTTGTTAATATCGCCCACAGCTACAGCTTCAGATTTTGCACCTACAGAATAAATAGTGTAAGTGTCATATAAACCTGCAAAAACAGCAGAACTTATTAAAACTAAAGAAAAAATCAACAAAAGTAAATTTATTTTTCTCATTTAAAACCTATCACTATCCTTATCATTTAAATGTAACTCAGGACTTTAGTCCTGATATTGATATATTACGATTGGAACGCATCCTGAATAAGTGTAATTTCTGGTTTGCCTGAAGAAAAATCAATGCCTACCACATCAAACCTGAATTTCCTTTCACTCAATCCTTTGTGGCGAATGTAATTTAAAGCAACTCTTGCAATTTGCTGCTGTTTTCGTTCATTCACTGATTCCTGTGGCAAGCCGAAATTTGCACTCCCCCTGGTTTTTACTTCAATAAATGCCATCACCCCTTTATGAAACGCTATAATGTCAATTTCGCCCAGGCGCGAGCGGTAATTGCACTCAATTATTTTATAACCTCTTTTCTTCAAGTATTTAAGAGCAATTTCTTCACCCTTTTTGCCCAGGGTAATCCTGTGGCTTTCCATTTTCGTCTATTATTACTTTGTTTGTAACTCAGGACTTTAGTCCTGATATTGTATCAAACCTGAAGGTTTGAGTTACAATCGGACTCTTCGAAAAGGTTTGAGTTACAATTCTTTTACTGGCCTAAATGACCATCTATGAATTTTGCACGGCCCTAATTCTTCCAATACTCTAATATGCTCTTTGGTGGGATATCCCTTATGTTTTTCAAATTTATACTGCGGGTATTGAGACGAAAGTTCCCTCATTAATCTGTCTCTTGTAACCTTGGCAATTATAGAAGCCGCAGCAATTGAAGGACATTTGGAATCTCCCCTGATAATTGCAGTTTGAGGAATGGGAGAATTAGAAAAAAGTGGCAGCTCTTTGCCATCCACAATGACATAATCTGGTTTTTTCTTCAGGTTCTCAATTGCCCTGCGCATAGCCAGAAGTGTTGCCTGAAGAATATTTATTTTATCAATTTCTTTATGGTTTGCAGTCCCTATCCCTATTCCAACCGCCTTCTCTCTGATCTCTTTAAAAAGCAATTCTCGTTTTTTAGGACTCAGTTTTTTTGAATCATTTATTTCATAAATTAGGTCTTTTACATCAGCAGACCTAAAGGTCTGCGTTATATTCTGCAGTATTACCGCTGCTGCTACTACAGGACCTGCCAGTGGTCCTCGTCCTGCTTCATCGACGCCGGCAATAAGTTTATATCCATGAGCCCATAATTTTTCTTCAATGGAAAAATCCACTTTCGATGTTACTTTTTCTTCTTGCGCAGGTAATACAATTTTGCGCGGCGCACATCACCCTTTTTGGCAATTTCTATTTTTGCAATCATTGGAGAATGCAGGGGAAATATCCTCTCGACTCCAACTCCATAAGAAATTTTCCTTACTGTAAAAGTTTCTCTTAAACTACCGTGCTTCCTCGCAATTACCGTTCCCTCGTATATCTGAATTCTTTCTTTTTCTCCTTCCGGGATTCTTAAGTGAACTTTTACCTCATCTCCTGGCACAAATTCTGGAATATCCTTTTTTATTTGCTCTTTCTCAATCTCTCTGACTAAATCTGGCATTGGTATCTCCTTTTAACAAATCTGGGCGACGCTGTTTCGTTCTCTTTAACGCAATAGTCACACGCCACTCCTGAATTTTCTTATGATTACCAGAGAGAAGAACCCCTGGTACCTTCATATCTCTGAACTCTCGAGGACGGGTATAATGAGGATAATCTAATAACCCCTTGTAAAATGAATCTTTCTTGGGAGCGTCTTGCTTACCAACCACTCCCTTTATCATCCTTGCAACTGCATCTATAACAACCATTGCTGGGAGTTCTCCGCCGGTCAGGACATAATCTCCAATAGAAATCTCTTCATCCACTATCTTTCTTACCCTTTCATCCACACCCTCATAATGCCCGCAAATAAAAATAAGATGTTTGCGTTTTGCAAGTTTCTTTGCCATCTGCTGATTGAAAGTTTTACCATCAGGCGTCATTAATAAAACTTTTGCAGAGTGAACTCTGCCACTACATTTTTTAAGAAATTCCACCGACTTGAATATCGGCTCTGGCTTGAGGACCATTCCACCGCCGCCATATGAAAAGTCATCGGTAATTCTGTGTCTGTCAATAGTAAAATCGCGAATATTGTGAACTCTAATATCTAAAAACTTTTTTTTCTGAGCTCTCTTGAGCATACTCTCTGTTAGCGGACCCTCAAACATCTTAGGAAAAAGCGTCAGCACATCAATCTTCATTGCATCAGTTCCACCATAACCTTTTTTCCAATCTTTGTCGCAGCAACTCCCATTACAGTACGGATTGCCTTTATTGTTCTGCCTTCTTTTCCGATAACCTTTCCCATATCTTCTTGAGCAACTTTTACCTCTAACACAATTGACCTTTCACCTTCAATCTGTTTAACCTCAACAGATTCTTTATTATCTACAATACACTTAACAATGTATTCAACCAGCGACTTCATTTAAACCTCCCGTAGTAGTTTCAGACGTTTTTTTTAGTAGAGATTCTACTCTGTCGGAAAATTTAGCACCTTTCTTCACCCAATAATCTATTCTCTCCCTTTTGATTCCAATAAGTGGAGGATCCAACTTAGGATTAAAATTACCCATCTTCTCAATAATTTTGCCTCTTACGGATACTCTCGAATCACAAAGGACGAGCTGGTAACATGGTTTATTTTTTCCACCAACCCTTCTTAATCTTATTTTTAACAACTTACCTCCTATAAACCGCGTAATGATTTAATGGCTTTGCGCGCATCACCCTGATACACTGCATAACCCGCTACAAGAATATTTGCCCCAGCCTTTATTACCTTTGGTGCAGTTTCTTTATTTATTCCACCATCAACCTCTATATCAATATTAAACCCTCCGGATTGAATAATCTCATTTAACTTTGCAATCTTGGAAAGGGCTGATGGAATCAAATCCTGTCCGCCAAACCCGGGATTTACGGTCATCAAAAGGACAAGACTTAATTCTGAAAGCAAATATTTAATTCCGTCCAATGGCGTGGCAGGATTGAGCGCCACTCCTGCTTTAACTTTCCTCTTTGTTATGAAAGAAACTGCGCGGTGCAGATGCCTGCAGGCCTCGAGATGAACCGTCAAGCAATCTGCTCCCGCATCAATGAATTCGTCCAGATAAATTTCTGGTTCCTCAATCATTAAATGCACATCCAGAGGAAGTTTTGTCTTCTTGCGAATCGCGCTCACAACCGGCTGACCTATAGTAATATTTGGAACAAAATGTCCATCCATAACATCTATATGCAGAAGGTCGGCACCTGCCTTTTCTACTTTTTTTATCTCGCTTTCGAGATTAGTAAAATCAGCTGACAATATGGATGGCGCAATCTTAACTATTTTCATGATAATTATATTATAACACAAATTTTTATAATTTCAAGAAAAATTTTCAATTTTCAATTTTCCTTGTATTTTTTCAAAGATTATATTCAAAGATATCTGTACCTACTGGAAGATAAAACCTCAGGTGAAGTTGCCTCACAACTTTATTTATATGCTTCTGGTTTATCCTTTAGAACTTCGATTCCGTTGAAAGAAGAAAAACAACCACCTTCTGTATCCAGAGTAACAACCAAATTCTGGAAATGTTTGCTCAACGACTGTTTTCTGGTAAGGTCACTGAAGACTATTAACTGCCACTGGTATCCCTCCAGCAGTGTCGACATATGGGGCAATTCGTCTAAAAAGAAAAGTTCATCGTTTGATGACGATTTTGATTGGTAATTTAGACCTGTAAATTAGTTTGGTTAAATAAAGAAAGCGGCTATTTAGGCCGCTTTTTATTTTTAGGGGCGGTAAGATTCGGAAAGATTTTGAAAATAAAGGGGTAGGGGGATAAAAAAACTCCCGTACCCCGCTTGTCCGCCAATCTTTATGGCGGGAAGGGCACGAGAACCTGTGCTAAAGGATAAAAAGGATCCCAGGAAGGACCCCTCAATTAAATCGAAAAGCTGAAACTTCCATCATATCCTATGTAAATAAAAACGCCCATTGATAAAATATCCCTTCCAAGAAGGCAATCAATATTAGTTTGGCCTACTAGCGGAGCTTCAGCTACACGAATGGGGTCAAAAATGATATTCCTACGGAAATGAACACCTATATCAATACCTATATCATATAAATTAGAAAGTACCGGGGACCCACCTGTGAGTATTTGGCTTACTCCGCGCGGGACAAGATTAAATTGAGACGAAACTCGGGGTGAAATGTATGTTATTGATGCTCCCGTGTCGATTAACGCACTAAATGTAATCGGAGCTGGGATGGGTTTGCTCGCTTGTTCCAAGGATTTTCTGGTGTATGCGTCTAACACTATTCTAACGGCTATAATAGGACCGTTTGTAATAAGGTGAGGGGATCTGGTTATAAAAGATGGCATATTACATAACTCCTATTAGAGATGAAGTATTGTAATTAATGATGTCCTCTTGGCCAACCTGTTGGATGAGAAATTTCTCTGTTGAAAAGAGTTTGACTCCCTCTTGTAATGCGTCAGTGTAGCTTTCAAATATTCCTTGTATTTTCTGGTCCTTAATAAGCACAAAATTCCCTTGATTCTCCTTGCGCCATTCTTCTGGTTGGCTTTTGTAAAATTCAAATTCTTTCTTCAATTTTTCATCAACAGGCATAAACCCCCCTTTCCATTAGGACAATATTATTATAACACATTTTTATGGAAAAAGCAAATTTAACACCGATTATCACGACCCGTAATTAATACTAAAATTTGAACCGAAGTCTACGGTTGCCCATCCAGGGTACCAGAATGTTCTGTCTCTTTCTAACCCAGTCCATGATAAGGGGATTGAAGGATCTCTTTTCAAATTTAACAGTAATAAGGTCTTTCTCAATGTCAATTTTTGCGCGAGATTCTATAAAGCTACGAAAAATAGTTTTGGGCCTGGACTTTTGAAACTTCCTTATTTCTCTTACCAGAAGTTTGTATAAAGTATTGGCAATTAAGGTCATGGCGATATCAAAGTTTACCTTGACTACTATAGGTGAACTTAAGGCATTCAGATTGAAAAAGTCTACATTTTCACCGATGTTGAGTTCTATTAACCAGCGATGAGTGTAAGTAGTAATAGTTTCTTTTATTGTAGATTCCTTATCATTGGTAAGCAAGACCATTGGTAATTCCCGGCCTGTGCCTGTAACAATTATTTGCCTTATTTTTCCCTGATAGTCTTTTAGATCTACTAATTCGCTAAAGGCATTCAGATTCTTGTACTTTCTTTTCAGGTTATCTATTGTAACCTTTTCCCATTCTTGAATCTTGGCAATCTTTTTATGGATATATTTTCCTCGGTTGCGCAGGGTAATGAATAAAATGCCTTTCTGGTTAAGTGTATCCATGTTGCGATAGGTAGTCAATTTAGAATCAAATACCAGGCAGTGAGGCAATTTTCCAGTAGTAGAGTTGTAAAAATCTACAAACTTTAATACTTCATCGCTGGATTCTTCTCTTTCTATATCGGCATTTGCATAACAGAGATAGGTAGTCTCTAAATCCTGGGCAAAAAATGAGAGTATGCTCTTCATAGATTTGCCACGGGTGGGTATCCAGTTATTCTGAAGCTGGCTTTCATCTCCATAATGAGGTATAGAATGAAAGTCCAGATTAATGTAATTGCCTTTTACTAAATTGCGGCCATGCAATATTTTTAAAAACCCTTTTACTAACTGTACGGTTAAAGAACCTGGGTTACGATAGGAGTATTGAGTAATAGCTGCACATTTAGGGAGTACATTTAATCCTGCAAAACTGCCTATGCCGTAATCAAAATTGAAATCTTCAATATGACATAATCGTTCTTTTCCTAATAGTTTTAGCCCAAGGTAGGAGAGCAGGTAATTTAGTGATGGAATTTGCTTGGAGCCATAAAAGGAAATTCCTTGAAGTAACTTATCCAGTTCCAGTTCTAAAATAAGAGGAATGAAAAGAAATGTTCCTCCATAGATTGTAGATACTTGAGGAACCGTGGCAAATCCTTGGATACTGGATTCCTCCGGATATTCCCGGCGAGCCTGCAGTGCTTCTAATCGTTCAGCATTGGTTCGCCGGAAAAGTTTGCTAAAGCCATCTTCCTTAAGAATAAAATCAATAGTCTTTGGAGCAATTCGCTGGACATTGCGACTTAAAGTTTCTTCAATTTCATAAATAGAGTAATTTCTCTTGCGTAAACTAATAGCTTGCTCTTTCAAATTTTCTACATAAGGACGATGTCCCTTTGGTCCTTGCTTAAGAGGAAGGAAAAAATTCACCTCTTCCTTTTTCCTGTACTGTTTTAGTAAACCATAAACAGTATGTATGGAACAGTCGCATCTGTTAGCTACTTCCTCTGCATTGAGTTCTTCCACGAAATATGCACGCAAGATTTCATACCTCCTCTGCATAGGATCCTGGGGATGAAGAAAGAAGTTCTTATCCATTGAGAGCCTCCTTTTAGTATTATATTGGT
>MNUO01000008.1 GCA_001871015.1 Candidatus Desantisbacteria bacterium CG1_02_38_46 | reverse complement strand
CGATGCTCTGTCCAGAATTTTTATAAACTCTTCTTTGTTATCGTGAATCATTGATTATGACCTTCCATTTCTTATTAAGATTGCCCTTGCGGGAATCGCCAAGGGAACTAATAGAGGTTTTTTCTACGCTCTTGATTATGGGTTTTAAAATTAAATCAGAAATACCTAATCTCTCAAGAAGAATGCCTATACGCTTTCTCGTTGTTACATTGGGAAAACAAGCAGTATAATCTATTAACTTTTCAATATTGCACTTTTTATCTTTGACTACCTGAACGAAAATCTTGTTGGCAGAATCAATGCCTCCTACGGGTTTATTAAAATAAAGAAGGTCTATGAGAGTTCTTTCCCTTGAACTGATAATTACTTCACTGTCACGTATCTTTATGGTTTCAAGACCATACATCCGACTTTCGGGAATTTTTAAAAACCTGTAAGAAATGCCGCAAATTATTTTTTCCTTGCTTACTGATGTGTTAAGGACATACACTGTCTGAAAAAGCTGTTCAGTGAATCCGTAATAATTAAACATCGTAGAATATCCTACATAATAATTTTTCTTTGGAAAAAATAACGGCGGGATAAGTAACTCATCAATACCTGCACCTGAGGGACCGGATTCAAGTGGGGAAAAAATATATGTTCCACGCTTTATGGGTGTCAGGATGTTCTTCCTTTTAAGGCGAAAAACTACCTGTTTCCTGTCTTCCGGGGAAAGATTAAATAGTGCATCAAGGTCTTTTGTAGTTACGATTAGCTTCTTTTCATAAGTTAAGCGTGCTACTATATCTGCCTCTATGGGACCCAATATTTTTGATGTATTTTTATAGGTCATAGGTTATCTCTCAAATAACTATCGTATCATTTTTCTACATACATTATAGCATAAAAATGAAAAAAGTCAATTCAATAAGCGTATTATGCTTGTGGAATTTTGGGTCGCCTTTGTCCCCTTTCTTACTCTTTATTTTTTATAAAATCATTAAAAGTTATTTTCTCTGCAGTCTTTACCCAGAAAATTTTGTCCATTATCATTATAGTCATAATAAGAAAGCGCAGACAGCGTTTTCCTTACGCATTCTGTAAAAAATAAAATTACAAGTTCAAACCAGGGCTCTCCTTTATGATTTTTTTTATCAGTTTCTCCTAATTTATTACCATGCACAATTTTACTTCTAAGATTATACAAATCATAAACAAACCATTCTTTATCTGTATGTAATTCATTAATTTTTTTACCATCTTCCCCAGAAATTTGCCTTTGTATTATAAGATAAAACTGAACACAGAAAAGACCCCTACAATCAACAAAAAACTCCCTGCCTTCATGGATCAAAATCCCATTCTCTTTTAGGGCTTCCCTTTGTGATTTCTTTTACCAGTTGATTTCTTTTCCAGCAACCTGGTTTTTTCTACGAGCTTGTCAAAATCGCTCACTGGCTGACTTGCCTGAATCTTTCTCACCTTTTCTTCATATTTTTCAAATTCTTTTTCAGCCAATTCCTGCGCTACTTCGGCTGATACTTTGCCAAAGTTAGTTAAAACATCCTTCTCATTAAATTTCAGGAATGCATCCAGCTTAGATACCCAATCTTTCATAGTCATTGTCTGCTGCTTTTCTGCCTGTGTCTCTGCATAATCAAGATACATTGTCACAATACGGTTCAACTGCCGCAGTTCGGTCTCGGTCAGATAATTTTTGGCAATTGTGACATCTGTTCTGCGAATTCTTCCCTTTGGAGCGTTCTTCCAGATAGTCAGTCCCATATATGGCTTGCAAGCACTTACGCGCTTAGCAATGAGTTCGGCTGCTGTATGCCTATGAATTGCCCAGTGCAGTTTATTCTGAACTGTTGCATAAAATTCCTGCGTAATCTGTGAACCCGGGTCATAGTCTGCACTACACTGAGCATATATGTCGGTTATCTTCTGGTAGAAAATCCGCTCTGAGGCCCGGATATCGCGGATACGCTCCAGCAATTCATCAAAATATTCCTTACGTAAGGATTTGCCGCTTTTAAGACGCTGGTCGTCCAAGGCAAACCCTTTGACAACGTATTCCTTCAGGACTTTTGTAGCCCAGACGCGAAATTGTGTACCCTTGACAGAATTGACACGATAGCCCACAGAAATGATAGCATCAAGGTTATAATGCTTAACCCTATATTTTTTACCGTCAGAAGCAGTTACCGAGTATTCCTCGGTAACTGAACTTTCTTCTAATTCCCCATCTTTAAAGATATTTTTCAAGTGTAGTCCTATATTGTCAGAACTACACTGAAAAAGCTCCGCCATCTGCTTTTGTGAGAGCCATACCGTCTCACCATCAATTGAAACCTGTAGTTTTGCACGCCCATCTTCAGAAGTATACAGGATTATATCTTTTGATTTTTCCATAAAATTATTGTCTCCTTCTGCTAAACAGGAAAGACTGCATAATCAGTAAAAAATTCATGCCTTCCGCGGTCAAAACTTGCATCTCTTTTAGGGCTTCCCTGACATCTTTTCTGCTGATGAAAATTCCAAACACACATCACTCAATTTTCTGACAAAACCATGTTTTTAGTTTCACTCATCTTCGCACGGAGGATATTGTTCGGGATTAATGCCGGACTGATTTAGCAACACAGGATATAACCTTCCTTCTTCTGCTTGTATTAGCTGATTTAAAAACTATTTCCTCTCTTGATTCCTACCTAACCCCGATGTAACATCGGGGCGTTTCAACCCACTATTTCCTACTTTTTTTACCCAAAATCAAACCATCAAACCTCTAAAAACTTCTCCTGATTTTAACAACAACCCTCGCAAGAAAGAAATTTGCTCTTCCACTTCCTCTTACAGAGCCTACTTCGGCAGAGTGCCTACTTTCGTCCCCCCTGCTTTCTTGCCGAGTAGGTCTTGCGACGAAAGCAAGAAGGGGGGACTACTGTTGGCACTTTCCATGGCAAAATTGCATTTTTTTCTTGCAATTTTTCCTCTTTCTTATCCTCTCGGGTGCACCCCCGGAAGTGTATGGATGTCAATTAAAAATAAGAACCTTTCGCTTCGCTCCCCGATGACCATCGGGGTTGTTCGTGGGTGAAGTCGATAAAAAGTCACAATAAAAAAAATGTGGATTCACTGAAACACCACTATTCTTTCTATTCTTCTGTATACTTTTCTTTGAGTTTTTCGACTATACCGGGGTCAGCCAGTGTTGTGGTGTCTCCCAAAACTTTACCCTCGGCAATGTCTCTCAGGAGTCGTCGCATAATTTTGCCGCTCCGAGTCTTTGGAAGGTCAGCTGAAAAAATTATTCTTTCAGGACGGGCAATCGAACCAATTTTCTTTACCACATGTTCCTTTAATTCATCTTCCATTTCTTTTCCAGGTGAATGATTATCCTTAATGGTAACAAAAGCAACGATTACCTGCCCCTTAATTTCATGGGGAATTCCAACTACTGCGGATTCTGCTACTCCTGGATGGTCAACGAGAGCGCTTTCTACTTCCATAGTACTTATTCTGTGTCCGGCTACGCTCATCACGTCATCCACTCGCCCGAGGAGCCAGAAATATCCTTCCTCGTCACGCTTCGCTCCATCTGCAGTGAAATATATGCCTTTGTTCCATTTTGACCAGTATTGCTCAATATATCTTTCGGGGTCTCCATAAATTCCACGCAGCATTGCCGGCCAGGGACTGGTAATGGCAAGATATCCTCCTCCAATTTTAACTGATTCTCCTTTTTCGTTTAAGACATCCGCATCAACTCCCGGAAATGGCTTTGTGGCTGAACCTGGTTTCAAAGGTGTAATTCCTGGCAATGGTGTGATCAGAATCATTCCTGTCTCTGTCTGCCACCAGGTATCAACAACTGGACATTTCTCCTGGCCAACATATTTGTGATACCACATCCATGCTTCTGGATTGATTGGTTCTCCTACTGTGCCCAAAAGTCGAAGAGAAGAAAGATTGTGTTTTTTCAGCCATTCAATTCCCCATTTCATAAAAGCACGGATGGCTGTTGGAGCAGTGTAAAATATTGTCACACCGTATTTTTCAACTATTTGCCAGAAACGGTCCCGGTCAGGCCAATCTGGCGCTCCCTCATACATCACTACTGTTGCACCCAAAGCAAGTGGTCCATATACAACGTAACTGTGTCCTGTCACCCAACCAATGTCTGCGGTACACCAGTAAACATCGTCATCCTTAAGGTCAAACACTAATTTTGTAGTGGCATAGACTCCTGTAAGATATCCGCCAGTGGTATGAATAATTCCCTTTGGCTTTCCTGTAGTCCCTGAGGTGTAAAGAGTATAAAGCATATCTTCCGCATCCATTGGTTCGGGTTCACAGTAGGGCTTTGCTTCTTGCATCAGGCGATGCCACCAGTGGTCACGTCCTTCTTTTATCCGTAGAGGAAATCTGCCTCGTTCTACAATAACCACATGTTTTATAGAGGGGGTTTCCTTTATAGCATAATCAGCATCATGTTTCAAAGGAATAATCCCTCCTCTTCTATATCCTCCGTCAGCAGCAATGAGCACCTTGGCTTGAGCATCGTTAATACGGTCCCTGAGCGATTCTGCACTGAATCCTCCAAATACAACTGTATGAACTGCACCGACACGAGCGCAGGCAAGCATGGCAATTGGCAATTCTGGTATCATCGGCATATAAATTGCAATCCTATCGCCCTTTTCTACTCCCAAAGATTTCAGAACATTGGCAAACTTATTTACTTCACGATAGAGGTCCCAGTATGTAAGGGTGCGCTGGTCACCCTGCTCTCCCTCCCAGATAATTGCTGCTTTATTGCGCACGCCTGTCTGGATGTGACGGTCCACACAGTTGTAGCTGACATTTATTTTACCACCGACAAACCATTTGGCATGTGGAGGGTCCCATTCCAGAACGCGGTCCCATTTTTTAAACCAGTGAAGTTCGTTTGCAAATTTAGCCCAAAATCCTTCTCTGTCATTCTTTGCTTCTTCATAAATATTTTCATCTTTAATATTGGCTTTTTCAGAAAAAGACTTAGGTGGAAAAAATCTTCTTCCCTCTTCAAGAAGTACTGCCAATTCTCCCTCTATATTTTTTTCGACCATGGCTCCTCCTTTTTCCAATCACCTCAAATCATACAGCTTCATCTCTTTCGTACAAGTTTTTTCAATCCATCAGTAATAGAGGGACTGACCACCGTAACCTATTAGGCAGTAAAATACTGTTCCATACTGAAATATCTTTCCCCGGTGTCAGGAAAAATCACAACTACCCGTTTACCCCTCCCTAAATCCCTGGCTACTTTGAGTGCAGCAAAACCAGCTGCTCCAGCAGAAATACCGACAAACAAACCTTCTTCCCTTGCCAGTCTTTTTGTAATTTGAAATGCCTGGTCATCATCTACTGTAACTATTTCATCAATTATTTCACGATTAAGAACTTTAGGAACGAACCCTGCGCCAATTCCCTGAATCTTATGTGGACCAGCACTTTTACCCGACAACACAGCTGAAGTAGAAGGTTCAACCGCTACTATTTTTATACTGGGGTTCTTCTTCTTAAGAACTTCTCCTACACCGGTAATCGTTCCACCGGTTCCCACACCAGCCACAAAAGCATCCAATCTACCATCTGTGGCAGTTAATACTTCTTCGGCAGTAGTTTTTCTGTGAATCTCAGGATTGGCTGGATTATTGAACTGTTGGGGCATAAAAGCATCTTTTGTTTTTTTAAGAATTTCTTCCGCTTTTTTTATTGCTCCAGCCATACTTTCAATGGCTGGAGTCAAAATTACTTCTGCTCCATAAGATTTCAGGATGAATATTCGTTCGAGACTCATAGACTCGGGCATAGTCAAAATGCATTTATACCCTTTGACTGCACACACCATTGCCAGACCTATCCCCGTATTTCCTGAAGTTGGTTCAATAATTGTTGAACCTGGTTTTAATCTTCCATTCTTTTCCGCATCTTCAATCATAGAAAGACATATTCTATCTTTTACACTGCCTCCAGGATTAAAATGTTCTAACTTTGCGTAAATTTCTGCCATTTCTCCCTCAACTATCTTTCTTAACTTTACCATCGGCGTCCTGCCAATTAATTCTAAAACATTTTCTACCACTAATTTGTTGGACATTCCCCGCCTCCCATAAAATAAACTAACTCAAGCATATCACTTTCTTTGAAAATAATTGTTTGATAATCTTTGCGCTCAATTATTTTTTCATTTAACTCTACTGTAACTACTTCTGGACGAATATTTTTTTCCTTAGAAGTTCAAGAATACTCATTTCATTTTCCAAAATTTCTTTTTTACCATTGATTGAAATTCCTATCTCCTTTATTTAGATGTGGTAGATTGTGCCCAGAATTACTTTTTTCTTTTGTTGTCTCTCAACCAAATTTTCTAATGTTATAGAATTTAGAATTTGCTTGATGGCTTCTTGCATTTCTATCCAGACATCCCGAGTAACGCAGGACTCCACGAAGGAACAGGTCTTTGGGTCCTCAATGCATCCCACAAGGCAGGTCGGTCCCTCTAAAGCATCTACGATTTCACTTAATTTTAGCTGTGCAGGCGACTTTGATAGAATGTAACCTCCATTAGGACCTCTAATACTTTTTATAAGACCTGTGGATTTGAGAGGTACGAGTAATTGCTCCAGATACTTCTCTGAAATCTTCTGTTTCTTTCCTATTACTCTGAGAAGTATGGGGCCCTTACCATAACCCACTGCAAGCTCCAGCATCGCCCTCATGCCATAACGAACTTTAGTTGAAAGTTTCATATCTTTATCCTTTATAATTGTTTACTATTCCTATAGGAATTGTTATAATAACATTATAGCACACTTTTTTTGCTTTGTCAAGTCCTTCCATCCATATCTGTGATTCAGACACTGAGCCTTAAAAATGAAAAAATTCGTTAGAAGCCCCAGATTCTTTTTAAGGAACACAGGTAAGGTTATTTATCCTCTTTTGGAATGAGTGTTTAAATTAGAAAAAAACAAGAATCTAAAGAACCCCATTTAATTGTTTAATTAGAGAATTAAGTTAAGTATTCCCCCTACCAAAAGGGCTAATCCGATCATAATTGCTACTGACTTCAACATATCCTTTATTCCTAACTCCCTTACCATAACAGCAAATGTAGCTACACAGGGAAAATATATACACAAAACAGTGCTGGCAATAATCAGTTGTTTCAAGGACAGGCCAAGCGGGGCAAGCATACCCACAGCGACATCCTTTCGCAAAAAACCTATTATCAGTGCCCCGATTGCTTCAAGGGGAAGACCGAACAATTTAGTGATTATCGGACTGGCTGCCCTGCCAAGAAAATCAATAATCCCTAAGGAATAAAGGATGTTCACGATAAAGACACCGAGGAGCACAAATGGAAGGGCTTCCATAAGAAATCGGACGACGCGCATCCAAAGCTTCTTTCCTACAGCAGCAAAATAGGGAAAGCGGTAAGGGGGTATTTCTGCAAACATTTCAGGACTTTCTCCCTTCACATATCTGCGCATCAAAAACCCCGCTATTACCCATACAACAACCAGTGTTGCGAATACCGGGAATAAACCCCTTGCTCCATATTTACCAATTAATCCTACAATCATCGCAATTTGAGCCATACATGGAACAGCAATAGCCATAAGGGTTGCTCCGATAAATTTTTCCTTTCTGGTTTCCATCACACGACAGGCAAGTGCGCCCGGAACATTACAGCCAAGACCAAGGAGCATAGGAATAAAACCCATCCCATGCAGTCCCACTATATGCATTACCCTGTCCACCAGGACAGCCATTCTGGGGAGATAGCCAGTATCCTCCAGAATCCCAAGTATTAAATAAAAGGAAAAGATGTAAGGAAGAACCGCTGCTATGGGAACGAACAAACCGGTGGTGAGAAGTCCAAAGGATTGCATGAAATCCAGTTCACCTTCAATGAGTTGACCGATAAGGATATCGTGAAGGAATCCTCCCGAACCGAGGAGGGGTGATAACTTCATCATCAAGGGCGCCCACAAGTTCTCAAACATGGGTTGTGTCACATAACCGATAATCCACTCTCCAATGAAGCGGATAACCGTAAAGCTTAAATAGAGAATTCCTATGGCAATCGGGACACCAGAGACAGGTCGGACACAGACATCTGCAAGGGCTTCTGAAAATAGGTGGTGGCGATGTTTCAATGTCTGAACCTGTTCCACAATTTTCCCTATCTCATGCCATTTTTCTTTGTCCTCATATTGATAGGAACCAGTTTTTGCCTGAGGCAGTCTTTGCACCAAAACATTAATTCCTTCTCCGGTTAAGGCAGTCGTCGGAATGACCGGCACTTCGAGTATTTCTTCTAATTTTTGTGCATTTATATTAATGCCTTTATGCTTTGTCTCGTCCCAGAAATTCAACACAACAACCATCGGGATGTTTTTCTTAAAAAGTTGAAATGTAAGGTTCAGGTTTCTTTCTAAGTTTGTAGAATCAATAATATTCACAACCACATCTCCTTCTTTCAACATATCCACTGCCACTTCCTCTGCCTTTGAGGTGGGCTCAAGTGTATACGTGCCGGGGACATCAATTATTTCAACCTTCTCTTCTTTTAACTTCATATACCCCCTGGTGAATTCAACCGTGGTCCCCGGGTAGTTAGAGGCAATTACATTCACCCCGGTTAACCTGGTAAAAACAACACTCTTACCCACATTGGGATTGCCCATTAAAAGTATTTTTCTCATTTCTGCTCCTGAATTTTTTCAATAGCTAAGGAAATTATACCAAAAGTTATCCATAATCTTACGTAACTCAGACCTTCAGGTCTGATTTTTCTTGACAATAATCCTTTTTGCCATTCCAAAACCGATGGCTACATGGGTATTGCCCACCTGAATTGTAACCGGTCCCCACATGAACTGGGCGCTTATTTTGGTAATAGTAACCCCCAGCCTTATACCCATCGCCTCCAGCCTGCTCATCATTCCCCAGCCACCACTCACCTCAACAATTTCGGCTTTTTCGCCTGTTTCTAATTGTGTTAAGTCCATAAATTCCACCTCCAATTTTTGCAATTGCGATACACCTTTTACAATATCCTCTTATCCCCAATCTATGCTCAACTGGCTTGAATCCATACCTTTTGCAGACCTTATCCTGTAATTCTTCTATTTTGTCATCCTTGAATTCAATAATCCTGCCACACTTTATACAAAGCAGGTGGTCGTGGTGCTCATGCCCAAAAACATGCTCGTAACTTGCTTTTCCCCTGCAATGCAGGATTTCTTTAATAAAACCGCTTTCAATAAACAACGGTATCGCTCTGTAAATTGTAGCTCTTGAAAGTTTTTCCCCGTTCTTTCGCAATCTTTCATAGAGTTCTTCTACATCGAAATGTCTGTGAAAAGAAAATATTCCATCTAGTATAATATGCCTTTCAGGGGTGAGTTTTAATTTCTTCTCCTTTAAATAGCCACTAAATCTTTCTTCATAGATTGTCATTTTCTTCGCCTTTAATTGCAAATGATTCTCAATTGCAAATATATTATATCACAATTTTTATCCTTTGTCAAGTCCACAGTGCGTTTTTTAAAAAATGCGAAAAAATGCATTTTGGACAAAAATGCATTTTAGACTTGACAAAATCAAAAAACTATGCTATAATAACTATCAGAATGATAAAGATTATCAAAAGGAGACGGTTTAATGTTTGGTCCCCACAGATGGCATGGAAAATTTAGAGGGTGTGGTTGTCGGCTAACGCTTCCCAGAGAGACAGTTCTAAATATCTTAAACAGAACCGATAAACACCTCAGCGTTGATGAAGTGTTTGCAGTGGTAAACAGGTCATATCCCGGGATCGGGATAGCCACAATTTACCGAACCCTTGACTTGTTGTCCCGAATGGGGCTTGTGTCTAAATTTGAATTCGGGGATGGGAAAAGCCGCTATGAACTGGCAGAAAGCAAGAAAGGACACCATCATCATTTAGTCTGCAATGGATGCGGCAGGATAATTGATTACAGTGACTTTATAAATAAGGAAGTAAAATTTGTCAGTGAGTTAGAAAAAGAACTGGCTGAAAAACATAAATTTAAAATAAATTCACATCAGATTCATTTTTACGGTATTTGCAAAGAATGCACAAATAAATAAAAGGGGGTGGTTAAAATGCCAAGAGGTGATGGAACTGGTCCAGCAGGTATGGGACCGATGACAGGAAGGGCTGCAGGCTATTGCGCTGGCTATCCTGTTCCCGGGTATATGAATCCAGGAATTGGATTCGGAGGGGGACGAGGACGTGGGCGTGGATTTGGCCGCGGATGGGGCCGTAGTTTTGGTCGCGGTCGTGGAGGAGGGTTCTGGGGAGGAGTTCC
>MNUO01000039.1 GCA_001871015.1 Candidatus Desantisbacteria bacterium CG1_02_38_46 | reverse complement strand
TATGAATACCGAATACGCCATACGCGAAGTTTGGGGTACCCGGGTCTTTCGGCGAAATGAAGGGAGAATAAAATCAGTATGGAAAAGCAAATATGACCCCCAGACCCATATCGGGGTACTGCGTCTTACCTGGACCACAAGAGAAAATGGAATAAAGAAAAACCACTGTGAAATCCATAGAGAAACTTTTTATGCGAATGATGATATAAAAAATTTGCTTAAAAAGGCAGGGTTCAAAGACGCAGTGATATATGCCCACGGTACTTTTCAGCAACCGATTGAAGTAACGCCAAGAATAATGGTAGTGGCACTTAAATAAATTGTACTGTGATAGGAAGGAGCATGAATGGATGAGCTTGAGGAACTGGAAAAACAGGGTTACCGCCTGATTGATATTGTCTCCGGGGATGTCCAACCTAAAAAGGAAATTCAATATCTCGTAGACAAAGTGGTGGAAAAAAAGGGAAGCAACTTTTACAGCGACCTGCTTTACAATCTCACTTCAGAAAGGTTTTCCGAGGATAAATCAAGGGTATTATGGCAGGAAATACTCCGACATAAGTATCTAATTAGCGAAAGACTGGGGCGAAATATCGGCATCAGGGTGGCAACTCTCGATTATCTTGAGAACTTGAAAAAGCTCATCAAAGCACCGATGATTATCCCTGAGACTCAATTTGCCAGAACTCTGAAATTCTCTACAACTGACCCGCTCACAGGATTACTTAACCGCCGTGTAATACTGGAGGAATTGGCTGAGGCAGTTCAGGAACACGAGACAAAGAAAATGAAATTTTGCATGTTGATGATGGACCTTGATGGATTTAAAAAATTGAATGATACCCAGGGTCATCAAATCGGCGATTTAATCCTTCAGGAGGTAGCTCAAATTTTACGGGAATCGACACGAGAAAACGATATTATTGGCAGGTATGGAGGAGATGAAATAATTGGTATTCTGCCGGATACCGATAAGGATGAATCAAAAAGTATAACATCCAGAATTCGTCAGCATATGGAAGAGGAATTAAAAGAAGTAAAAATTACCTTGAGTATCGGAATGGTTGAATACCCATCTGATGCCGATGCTGACGAAGAACTTATATCTCTGGCAGACGAAGCGCTCTATCGTGCAAAACTCTTTGGTGGGAATGTAATTTCCTATTTCCACCCTATTATGTTGACCTACAGACAGGATGACCCCCAGCCTAAAGAGGTATCCTGTGTGGGCAATTTTAACCGCTGGAACACCAAACAAGGAAAAATGGGCTATGATGGGAATACCTGTGAGTGGAAAATATCACTTAATCTTTTAGCCGGACAGTACAAATATAAATTTCTTATAGACGGGTCTAAATGGATAGTAGACACTGAGGTTACAGAATATGGCGATGATGGGTTTGGAGGAAAATGTTCATTGCTGACAGTGAAGATGGAGTAAAAATGCCATGCTATGAAAAAAATATAGATGTGATAAAAAATGAAAACAGAAAAATATTAGAAAATCTTGCCAGAGATATGGGAATTCATCTGTTTGGCATTGCTTTTCTTGACCCTGTGCGACAGTATTTTCATCCTTCAATTATAAATGCGTCTGCACCTTTGAAATTTGGAATTTCATTAGGATTCAGATTGTCCGACGAAATTATTGATGGAATAGTGGATGAGCCAACTTTGATTTATAAACATCACTATTCCACAGTTAACCATTTTCTTGACCAGGCTGCTCTTCAAATTGCAAACAAAATTCAGTGTGCCTTAGGTGGAAAGTCGCTTGCAATTCCTGCTTCTCAGATAGTAGATTGGAAACAGCAACTCGGACATCTGCCACACAAAACAATTGCATACCAGGCAGGACTTGGCTGGCTCGGACGGTCAAATCTTCTCGTCAATCCAGAGTTCGGGGCAAGAGTAAGGTATGTTACGGTGCTGACAGATTTATTGTTAGAACCGGACAAACCGATGAATGGCGATTGCGGAAATTGCTATAAATGTTTGGAAGTTTGTCCTGCTGGTGCAATCACGAAGCAGGGTTATGACCTGGAGAAATGTCTTGCTAAATTAAAAGAATTCGCAAAAAAGCCCGGCATAGGCCAGTTCATCTGCGGAGTGTGTGTCAAAGCATGCCCCAAAAAAGATTAGGTAAATATATGCCTCAAAAACTTAAGGTATATTTAGATACATCTGTTCCTAATGCATATTTTGACCAGAAAGACAAAACACGAAAACAAATCACCAGAGATTTTTGGTTAAAGATTAGAAGAAGTCAGATATTCATTTCAGACTTAGTAATTAAAGAAATATCTGCTACTAACAATAAAAAACTGAGGAATAAGTTATTGAGATTGGTAAAGGAATTCAAAATACTTTCAACTGTGGATAGGAAAATAACAAAGTTGGCAAAAGAATATGTAAGGAGAAAAATTATTCCTGCTAAATATTTAGAAGATGCGATTCATATAGGGGTTGCAACAGTTAATCATATTGATGTGTTAGTCAGTTGGAACTTTGAACATATTGTTAAATTAAAAACGAAGAAGGAAGTAAACACTACGAATCTTTCACTGGGTTATGACGAACTGGAAATTATAGAACCAGCAGTATTTTAAGAGGGGGATATTATGCCTTATTTCAGTAAGTTTTATAAAGTATGGGTCAGGAATAGCATTGCTAAAGAATTTACTGACTCCAGAGGAAAAGTGGATGATATGATGGCTGGTCTCCACGAAATCAGAGTCAGAATGGCTGAAGAAAAATATGCTGTAGAAAAATCAGGGAAGAGAATGAAAGTATTGAGGATTGATGAGGGAAAAAAACCATATCAAAAATTGAAAAAAAAGTAAGGATATAAAAATGGGAAGGATAAAAGAAATGAAACCTGTTAAATTGATTATGGGAATAATCGCCTGTGATGAGGAAGTAATAAAGGAATCGGAACCAACGCTCAGGGATTCGCTGGGTGAGATTGACAGGGGCAGTCCAATTATTAAATTTAACTTTACCAACTATTATGAAGAAGAAATGGGGAAAAACCTCCTGCGGCAGTGGTGGTCGTTTGCAAAATTGATTAGCCCGGAAGAAATTGCAGAAATAAAAATTAAGACCAACGAAATCGAGGAAAAATTGAGCATAAATAACAAACGACGAATCAATCTTGACCCCGGGTATATTGATGGGGCAAAATTGATACTGGCGAGCACAAAAAATTATAGCCACAGGATTTATCTTAATAATGGAATCCATGCTGAAGTCACGCTGATTTATGAAAAAGGTGCATTCCATCCGCTTGTCTGGACTTATCCGGATTATAAAATAGATATGGCGCTGCACTTCTTCTCGGATGTGCGGGCCGGGTATCTGGAGGAGATAAAATGAATACATATGCAATTCCGCCTTTGGTTACATCGATATTGATTCTTGCCTACGGGATTTTTGTTTTACGACAGAACATAAAATCCTCAGTAAACATAACTTTTTCCCTTATGACTTTCGCTACCTTCCTCTGGCTATTTTTCATATCCATGACTTATTTAAGCCCCGATGAAAAATTGGCATTGTTCTGGGATAAAAACGCGTATTTAGGGGTAATATTTATCCCTGTAACCATTTATCATTTTACTGTTACATTCCTCGGATTAAAAAATCAAAAGAAATTTATTCTCATGAGTTATATCATTGTAATAATTTTCCTCTTTTTAAGCAGGACCAATTATTTTATCAGCGGAGTGCGACATTATTTCTTTGGGTATTATACAAAGGCAGGGTTAATCCATCCTTTATTCCTCATTTTCTTTATGGCCATGATTTTAATATCAATTTATAATCTTTATAAGGAATACAAAAAGGCAGAAATTGGTTCGCTCAGACATGTCAGGATAAAGTATATGTTCTTTGGAATATTGATAGCCTCTTTTGGTGCAATTGATTTCCTTGCTGATTATGGAGTGGAATTTTATCCATTTGGTTTCACATTTGTAATAGCATTCATCCTCATCAGCGGTTACGCAATTGTGAAATATCGTCTTCTGGACATCGAAACTTTCACTTATCGGACATTAGGATACATGGCGATTTCATTCCTGATTCTTGCATCTTATACAGGTGTGTTTACTCTAATCCACAGAATGTTTCACAAAAAGTTTGAGAATCCCATTCTCACAGGAGGGTTACTATTAGTATTTCTGTTTATCTTCATGGGCATTAAGAATAAAATCTGGAAGCTGATAGACCGTGTGTTTTACAGGGATAAATATAAGTACAGGGAAACCCTGAATGCATTTTCTAAAAGTCTGAACGTGCTGATGGACTTAGAAGAACTGCTGACTATGATAGTGAATATAATTGCAGACACAGTACGCATAAATAAGGCTTCTATAATGATACTTGATGATGGAAAGCAAGAATACTTTGTTAAAAATCAGAAGGGAATAAGTTCTCCCGAAGTTCGACTCAGTAAGGATGACCCATTCGTGACCTGGCTATTCTCTCAAGGTGGAGTGGTGGAAAAAGAAATGTTAGGAATGGACCCCTGGTACTCAAAGATGAAAGAAGTGGGTTTGCAGAGATTTCGAGAACTTGAATCTGAAATCTGTATTCCTCTGATTGTTGGAAATCAGATGGTTGGATTGCTTAACCTGGGCAAGAAAATTTCGGGCGAGATATACAAAAAGGATGATATAGAATTGCTATCAAGCCTCGGAGCACAATCCGCAATTGCAATTCACAATGCCATAACCTATCATTCTCTTGAAAAAAGGACTGAGCAATTGTTAACAATGTGCAAAATAGGTCAGGATGTGGGTTCCTCGCTTGAACTTGATACAGTAGCAAAAACTCTTCTGAACAATATAAAAAGTACGATGCGCGCAGAAATAGTTTCCATATTGCTCCTTGACGAGGAAACAGAGAGATTGGTCATTAAAGCATCTTGCGGACTGGATGAGGAAGTTGCAAAAAATACGAGTCTGAAAATTGGGGAGAAAATTTCAGGGTGGGTTGCTCAACATGCTCAACCTGCGCTTGTCAATGATATCGAGTCGGACCCGAGATTTGCAAAACGCAGTCATGAAAAGTATTATACCAGATCTCTGGTAAGCGTTCCTCTTATGTTGAAAGGAAAAGTTATTGGTGTCGTGAATGTAAATAATAAGGAGACGAAAAGGGCTTTCACTTTTTATGACCTTGAGATGTTAATGGGTATATGCGGAGAGGCCTCTGTGATTGTTGAAAATGCGCGCCTTTATACGGCCCTGCGTCAGTCATATTTGCGAACAATCCAATCACTTGCCGAGGCACTGGATGCGAAAGACCGTTATACCAGAGGACATGTTAGCAGGGTTTGTGACTATGCAATAAAAATAGCGACCGAATTAAACCTTTCGCAATCTGAGATTGAAAATATAGCTACCGCAGCAATGCTTCACGATATAGGGAAAATTGGCATAAAAGAAACTATACTGCTTAAACCGGGGAAATTGACTGATTCAGAATACAATGAAATCAAAAAACATCCAGAAACAAGCGTCAAAATCATCAAACCAATCGGGCTATCCGAGGAAATACTTTCAATTATCAGGCACCATCATGAATGGTATAATGGCAAAGGTTATCCAAAAGGATTAATTGACGAAAAAATTCCCATCGGGGCTCGCATACTATCTGTTGCAGATGCTTTTGATGCAATGGTCTCAGAACGGCCCTATAGAAAAGCATTTACAAAAGAAGGGGCAATGGAAGAATTGAGGAAATGTAATTCCAGTCAATTTGACCCTGAGATAGTTGAAACATTCCTCAAAATAGTTTAAATAGTAGGGAGTTATTATGGGTTGGTTAGTGAACAACTATATTGTAAGGGGAATCGCCAACTTTTTTTTGGGTACCGGTTTAATTATCTCACAGGTCGCAGGAGACCCTGAGCTAAGTGCCTATAAAAATCTTGATTTTAATAAGTTTACAATTTCTTCTGAAGATGGTGTTACTATCGTTGGTACCCATATCCGTAGTGGCAGGGATTGCCCTGCTGTAGCGAACCGTAGTGGTCCGCCTCGGCGGACCGTAACGCAGACCTTCAGGTCTGCTGTAATTATCATCGTCCATGGCATTTGTTGTTTTCGCAAATATCCCCAAATTTTGGCTCTGGCAAAGGATATTTCCTCAAAGTATGACGTTATTACAATTGATATGCGTGGACATGGCGAAAGCAGCGGAGAATGGACTGGCGGCACCAAAGAAAGAACAGATATTCGGATAGCAATAGATTATGCAAAATGGCTTGGGTACGAGAAAATAGGACTAATAGGATTCTCTGCTGGAGGAATTGCCTCTATCGGAGAGGAAGCGAGAAGCCCTGCTTTAGATGCTATGGTCCTTGTGAGTATGCTCTCAAGCCCGGATAAAGTCAAGAGCGGTGGCGGAGGACTTCTGTGCACTAATTCAGTTGCTATTCAGGCAATTGGCAAAGTATTAGTCCTGCCAATGGGTGCAAGGCTTGGACTACCCATTAAAGTAGCTTCTCCGCTTTCAGTTGTGGACAAAATTAACTGTCCTGTTCTTTTCATTCATGGTAAAAATGATTGGGTCATTGAATCAAAGCAATCACAAATTCTTTACAATCTAGCAAATGAACCTAAAAAAATTTTAATCTTAAATAGCGCTGAGCATGCAGAAGCCCTGTATTGGGATAAAACAAAGGAATTTTACTCTGCAGTTATGGATTGGTTCGGGAAAGAGCTGGATGATTAGACGAAAGGTAATTACTATAATCATATTGCTGGCAATCACAGGACTGGCACAGAGTGAAGAAAAAAGTATTACAAATACCTTGTTGTGGTCAATACTATTACCTGGCGGTGGACATTTCTACCTTGGCCAACCTACTGCAGGTAACATATATCTAATGGCTGAGAGCCTTCTATTCATCACAGGAAAAAGTCTTGAGAATGCTCTTGCTTCAGGAGAATGGAATTTCTTCTATATAAATACCCTTAAAATCCATGAGCTGAACATTTTCACATCATATCGTGAGGCTCGCATTCTTAATAATAATGAAGGGTATACTACCCCTATTGACAAAACCCCTCTGCATAAATTAATCCTTGCACCTTTCAGATGGGAAAATATCAAAAGTCCTTATGTCTACGGATTTTTCCTTGCTGGAATAGCCATAAATGCTACTGAAGGATATTTGAATCCTCAAAGGAAAGGTTTCGATAGAATTTCCACAATAAATATTATGAACACCGGGTTTGACAGAGAATGCGGCACTGCAGTTTACGAAGGAATGTGGCTAACCTTAAGTTTTGATTCAGCAGTAAGCGAGGAATGTGCCTACCGGGGATTATTGCAGGTGGAGTGCGAAGAAACAATGGGTAGAACTGCTGGATTATTTGTTTCCTCCGGAATATTTGGGTTAGGGCATGTGACGAACTGGGGAGATGGAAAATCCTGGGCATATGGTGGAATTGCGACCTTATCAGGATTATACCTGGGCTGGTTATTTCAAAAAGAGGGTTATCGGCTTGAAAAACCTATTGCTGCCCATTTCTGGTTTAATTTTGCAGCTGGCACTACCCTCTTCCTCATAGACCCAGCAAACAATCCACTTGGCATCAAGATGAACTTCAGTTTTTGAACTGACAAAGTTAATTTGGTACTGTCATTCCTGCGCAGGCAGGAATCCAAAAGGAAGGTAAAATGATAGAAGAACTAATAAAAAAGAACAGGAGTTTTCGTCGATTTTATCAGGAGCACTCAATAGACCTTAAGACATTGAGAGAGCTTGTCAATCTTGCAAGACTCTCTGCATCAGCAGGTAATGGACAACCTTTAAAATATATTCTTTCCTGCGACCCAGAGAAAAATGCTCTCATCTTTCCCTGCCTTATGTGGGCTGGCTATCTAAAAAACTGGGATGGTCCCGCTGAAAGAGAAAGACCGTCAGCGTATATAATAATACTTGGCGATACAGAAATAAGTAAGTCCTTTGGCTGTGACCATGGAATAGCCAGTCAGAGCATTCTTCTTGGCGCTACAGAAAAAGGGCTTGGCGGATGTATAATCAGTTCTGTGCATCGGGAGAAACTTCAGAAATCTCTAAATATTTCTAAAAGATACGAGATACTCCTTGTTATCGCCCTTGGTAAACCAAAAGAAACAGTAATAATCGAGGAAGTAAAACAAGATGGAAATATAAAGTACTGGCGCGATAATAAAGATATTCACCATGTGCCAAAGCGCTCCCTTGATGAAATTATTATAGGAAAATAGGAACCCATCCCCAATTTTTAGATGAAAAACAAAAAAATACTTTTAATTATTTTTTATGTAATTGGCAGTTCTATTGTTACAATTCTTCAGCGTTATTTAACTTTTTATTTTGATACTTTCACCCAGAATTTTTATCGTTTTCTCGCCGGTTCTTCTTCACTATTATTAATTTCTTTTTTATATTATCCCAGAGATTTAAAAGAAATTCTAAAAAATAAAAAGATAATCAAAAACATTTTTCTCCTGTCAGGAATGCTGGCTGCATTTATGTTTTTTTATATTGAGGGGCTTTCTCATATTTCAGCTACAATAACAGGCTTTATTTTTACCCTGTCCTTACCACTCACTATCCTCCTGACAGTTTTATTTTTCCCCTCAGAAAAAGCAGTTTTGAAAAGAAAAGGATTTTATATTGGTTTTTTTCTTACTTTTGGTGGAACTATCGGGTTTATTTTTAGCAAAGGAAATCTAAATTTTGAATATTCTATTGGAATAACATTTATTATAATTGCAACGCTTATCGGTGTTTTTACTACACTTTTACAAAAAAGGTTGATAGCCAATCTCAATACTGTTTGTGTCTCTGCATTAATTACGGCCTTTATGTGTCCATTTTTCTTTATCAGTAGTTTAATCTGGGGAAATCTTTCAAGAGTTGCCAATGCACCCTTACTGACAAACATTATTTTATTTGTATCCGGTGTCTATGGATTGATGATAGGTATAAATCTTGCTTTAATGAATATTAAAATCTCCGGAATACTTATCACCAGAATTGCAGAGTTATCTATCCCCGTATTCATTGCTCTATTTGCTTTTATTTTTCTTAAGGAAAGTTT
Source organism: Candidatus Desantisbacteria bacterium CG1_02_38_46 (assembly GCA_001871015.1). Lineage (GTDB taxonomy): Bacteria > Desantisbacteria > UBA1551 > UBA1551 > UBA1559 > UBA1559. Next base: position 5,947 of record MNUO01000039.1, on the reverse strand, counting down.
GAATGTTTTACAGACAATCTTTGGAATAATTATCATTGTAGGAAGCTTAATTGTTACCTTGAGAACAATCCACTAAAATCTCTTGTAAATATTTAATTGCCAAAATTTTTCCTAAAAAAATCAGGGCAAGTTTTTTGTTCTTCTCTTGACATTTGATAATTTTATGATATAATATTAACAAACCTTTACACTACAAAATAGACAGAATTATACAATTGTAGTGTATAAATGGAGAACGAGATGAAAGTATTATCTGGTATCCTAAAAGAAAGCAAAGAATATTATAGAAATATTCATAAAGAATTGAACAATAGAATTAAACTGCTACCGAAAGGAAGTATCAAGAAAAGGAATATATATGGCAAGGTTTATTATTATCTACAGTTTAGAAAAGGAGAAAAAGTTATACATAAATATTTGGGGAAAGAAAAACCCTCAAAAATTGAGAAGAGTCTTAAAGAACGTAGGTTAATGATTGAACAGTTGAAGCAGGTAAAACAGGCATTAAAAATACTTGAAAGGTCTGAGAGGAAAAGAAATGTTGGAACCAGTAAAAAAAGTGCTTAAAATTATTGATGATAATAACTTATGGAAAGAAGGGATTATTCTAATAGGTAGCTGGTGTTTTTTTCTGTATCAGAAATATTTTGGAGTGAGAAAATATCCGTTCAAAACCCAGGATATAGACTTATTGATTAAAACGCCGTACAGAGGTAAGAAGAAGGTATCTTTGGTGGATATTTTTGAGCCTCTTGGTTTTCACCATTCTTTTAAAGCGGATGGTTCTATATATCTATGGAATCCAGAACTAAAAATCGAATTTCTGGTCCCAGAGAGAGGTCGGGGTACAGATAAAGCCATATCAATAAGAGAACTTTCCATAAGAGCAATTCCATTAAGGTTTCTCGATATCATTCTCGATGAACCTATCACGGTGGAAGATGAAGGAGTTGCAATCTCTATTCCAAATCCAGCTGCCTTTTGTTTGCATAAACTTTTAATATCTCAGCGAAGAATGAAAAAGGACAAGAAGATAAAAGATATGGAGCAGGCACTTTATGTGAGTGAAGTGTTAAAACTGGAAGAAATTGACAAATTGTATTCAACATTCCCAAAGAAGTGGAAGATTCGAATAAAAAAGAGTCTTGAAGATGCAAAATTGCTCTTCCCACTTTTAAATGATTTAATTGATAAATTATCTTTTATACTACAAAATTTAGATAATACAAAAACGTAGTGTAAATAAAGAAGCGCACTGCGAGCCCGGAGATTTACTGGAAGCCATTGTCAAGGATGATATGATAATTCTTAAACCTGTAAAAACAATCCCGAGGGATCAGGCATGGTTTTGGTCTGAAAAATGGCAAAAGATGGAGAGAGAAGCTGACGAAGCCATTATTAGAGGGGATGTAGTCGGGCCTTTTGACAATGTGGAAGATGCCATTAAGGCATTAAAGAAATAAGCGAAATAAGATGAAACTACTTTTTACCAAACCCTTTATAAAGGATTATGAGGACATCACAAATCACATTCAAAAACAAACAAGCAAGCAATTATCTTTTCTGTTGGAAATTATAATTGAAAAATCACCCCCCCCTGTTCTATAAAGTTATAATTGAAAAAACACCCCCTCCCTTGTAAATCCTTCTCTTCGTGTTAAAAAAGTAGAAGGAACAAAGTGAAAAATTTGGGAAGGTAGTGTAACCATGAATTACCGTTTCCCTTTCCAGATAGTAAATGATACAATCCTTTTACGAAGAATCGGCACACATGATATTTTAGGAAAACCCTGAAGAGATAGTAAACGGGAACACTGATAATTTCAAGGAGGTTAATTGTCAAAACAAAAACCCAACCTTTTGCTCAAGTACTATACTGAAGTTACTAAATCAAAGCAACTTCATTTCGGTTGCTGGGAAGAAAATGAAGAATTGAATATGAAAAATCTCCGCACTGCCCAGGATAGGTATATCAATCATTTAATCAGTTTTATTCCTGATGGTGTAAAAACAATCCTTGATGTCGGCTGCGGAGTTGGAGGCAATGCCATACGCTTGAAAGAAAATGGTTATGAAGTAACATCCCTTTCTCCTGACCCTTACCAGGAAAAAGTTTTCAAGGAAAATACAAAAGGAGAAATTCCTTTTTTCTTGAGTAAATTTGAAGATTTCAAAACTGAGCGCAAATTTGATTTAATTTTAATGTCTGAAAGTGCGCAGTACATAGACCTTAAAAAGGGATTTAAAAAATGTCGTGAAATTTTAAAGGATAAAGGCTATCTTTTAGTATCTGATTTTTTTAAGATAGATGATGTGGATGACGGTAATCTGCAAATATCTGGCCACCCTCATCAGGGCTATCTAAAAGAAGCAGAGTCAAACGGATTTGTTATCATCAAATCTGAAGATATTACAATTAAAATTTTACCAACGCTGGACTTTATGGTTTCCCTTTTCAATGATTATCTCATCCCCAGTTTCAAAATTATTGCGCATAGTCTGGGAATTTACCTTCCATTTTTCTACAAAATCACCCGTTTCTTGTTTAGAAAACCCCTCAAAAAAACCTTGCAAAAAAGCCTTGTGGACGCTCAAACCTTTACCAAGCACCGAAAGTATATGATTTACTTATTCCAAATGCAATCATAGCCCAGCAGAGTAAACTCTGCCTCGACTTTTCTGCAGAGTAAACTCTGCACTTCCAGAGTGCCTACTTTCGGCCACTACATTTATGTTAAAAACCTTCAAATTTTTACGATTTTTCTTGACTTTTCCTTTATTTTTAATATAATATCTAATGTGGGTTAAATCAGCAAATTCATTTTCTATACATACTGTGGTTTCAGCAAATATATTTTAGATTAAATGAGTAGACATGGAAATTAGACAGGAACTTGCGAGACAAAATCCCTGGTGGACAAACCCTTCTTCAATTGATGGTGACCCATATTTAAAGGCTTTAGAGTCCTCACCTTTTAAATGGACGCCACGAATAAAAAATGAAATTTCACTGGATGGAGAGTATATTTACACCTTAAGAGGGTGCAGACAGGTAGGAAAAACCACCTTAATAAAATCTTTGATAAAAGAATTACTCGAAAATCAAAATTTTTCTAAAGACATATTTTATTTTCCTCTGGACCTTGTTAATGAAAATGAGTTACTTCTTGAAATCCTCAGGACATATCTCAAACTATTTCCTCCAAAAGGCAGGAGATATATTTTTCTGGATGAGATAACCAATGTTCCTGAGTGGCAAAAAGCAATTAAATATCTGAAGGATAGCGCAGAGTTGCAAAACACCTGTCTTGTGCTCACAGGTTCCTCAGCAGCAGATATAAGGAGAGGAGCAGAAAGACTTCCTGGAAGGAGGGGGAAAAAGACAGAACTTGATAAGGTGCTTTTTCCTTTGAGTTTTTCTGAATTCGCCATTTCTTCCGGGGTAAAACTTCCCGGAAATCCTGGTCAATTCAGCCTGAGCGAAATGCTTTTTTCTGAGAATTTCTGGAAGACAATAGAAGAGACTTTTCCATTCCTGGATAAGTTTCAAGAAGTGCTGGAAAAATATCTTGTTGTCGGTGGATTACCTGTAGCCCTCAGGGATTTTCTTCAGTTGGGAGGAGTATCTAATATCACCCATGAATTATATCGGGCAGCGATAATGGGTGAACTTGAAAAATGGGGAAAGAGTTATGCCTATACCTTTGGAACTTTAAGAAAAATCAAGGAATCACTTACAACACCTCTGAGCTGGGACAATCTCGCAAGGGGCTCAGGGATTGTAGGAGGCACAACAGCAAAGGATTATGCAGAATTATTAGCAGAATCATTTTTGCTCTTTATTCTTTATTTTCTTGACCCCTCTAAGAGAAAACAGCGCCCAGTCAAGGGAAAGAAAATTTATTTTGCTGACCCATTGATTTATCACCTCGTTTCACATACAGAAGAAAGAAGGATCCTCTCTCCCGAATCACCCCCTATCTTCTTAACCTCTATAGAACAGGGTCAGCTCATTGAGAATTTAATAGGAATGCATATTTATAGAAGTGTTGAAAGGGATCCAAATATTCCTTTTATGCCGCAGGACCTCTTCTGCTGGCATTCAAAGAAAGGAAGGGAAATTGATTTCCTCGCAAGAGAAGGAGAGTTTATTGCAATAGAGACGAAATATCAAAGTCATATTTCAGGTTCAGATTTACTTACAATGCGCAATACTTTTAAAAAGGGGCTCGTAGTTTCGCGAGATGTGCTTGAAGAGAAAAATGGAATCAGGATAATTCCTGCATCTCTGTTTTTATGGTTTTTAAAATTAAGGGCATAAATGAAATTATCAAACTTGCATTGCAGGATTAAAATTACTGACATTTTTGCAAAATTAGCTATACTGTAAGGGTGGGGTCGTTTTTTCTTGCATTTTTTAGATTTTATGTTAAAATACATAATGTAAAAAGACATATGGAGGAGGTTCGGTCATGAATAATCCATTCATTTATGGAGAAGAAGTCATTGGTGAAAGTTTTATTGATAGAAAAAAAGAAATAGAAACATTTGTCAGGGATATTGAGAGTAATGAACGTATATTCTTAATTTCGCCGAGAAGGTACGGCAAAACCTCTTTGATTGTCAACCTATTTCTTGCATTAAAAAAGAAAGGGTTGTTAACTGCAAGAATTGATCTTTATAAAGCTACTTCCCTGCAAAGTTTCGCCAACCTTTACGCATCATCTGTAATTAACGCTATTGAGTCAAAACCAGAAAAATTGGTAAGAATAATACAGGAATTTCTTCCTGCGCTCAGACCCACAATTACTATGTCACCCTCTGGAAAAACAGAGTTAGGGCTGGATTTACGCCCTCGAGAAAAAAATCTTGAGCTGCTCCTCCTGGACAAACTTTATAATCTACCAGAAAGTATTGCCGATAAACGCAAGAAGCACATTGTTGTCGCCTTTGACGAATTTCAGGAGATTCGCAACCTTGATGGCAAAAATATAGAAAAAGCATTGCGCTCAAGCATTCAACAACATCATAGCGTAAGCTACATATTTGCCGGTTCCAAAAAAACAATATTGTACGATATGGCTTCAAATCCGTCGAGCCCATTTTATAAAATGGGTAAAATTGTTCATTTAAACAAAATTAGCAAGGAGGATTTCGAAAAATTCATTGTTAAGGAATTTGCCAAAAGAAAAACTTTCCTTTTTGATGATGCCATCGAAAAAATCATCTCCCTCACGGAAAATGTACCCTACAATGTTCAATTTTTGTGCCACCAACTGTGGGATAAATGTTACGAAAAGAAAAAGATAACTGTTCAGGATGTAGACGAAACCATCTCAGATATCCTCTCCAACCAAACACCAGTGTATCTTACTATATGGGACAACCTGCCCCTATCCCAGAGACACTTGCTTAAAGCGATTGCTATTTCGGGAGGTAAGAATATTTTTTCACATGATTTCCTTACAGAAAACAAGTTGGGCCCAGCTCCTTCTGTACAGACCTCTGTTAATCTATTGTTGTCCCATGGCTTTCTCGAAAAAGAAAATGGTAATTATACATTATCCGATGTATTTTTCAAAAGATGGCTGGAGAGAAAAGCGTAGTTTCGCAAGATGTGCTTGAAGAGAAAAATGGAATCAGGATAATCCTTTTTGCCCCAAGATTAAACCTTTATTAAAAATGTGGTGTCTAACTTGACAAAAGAAGAAATTAAAGAAGATTTTGAGTTAATTAAACAATTCCTGAAAGGTGAAGAAGATGCATTCAGCTCTCTGGTGCGTAAGTATCAGAAAAGAGCCTATTACCTTGCATACAGGTTTACCCGTAATCATTATGACGCTGATGACCTTTCACAGGAAGCATTTATAAAGGTGCACAGTTCATTAAAAAAATTTAGAGGTGGCTCGAGTTTCTTCACCTGGCTCTACCGGATTATTACAAATTT
>MNUO01000004.1 GCA_001871015.1 Candidatus Desantisbacteria bacterium CG1_02_38_46 | reverse complement strand
AATTGATTCCTTTAATCTCGAAGTTTGAAATTGTCTAAAGAATTTTTCTGAAAACTTGACAATTTCTAAAAAGTGAATATAATTTTAGTTAGCATTAAATAAGTCATCCAAGTAGGTCTTGCGACAGGAGGTGATGCCTATAACGATAAAAAAGACCTTTGATTGAACCCCCCTTTTTGTCTTTGACAAAAGACAGGGGGGTGGCCCCGATTGGAATCGGGATGAGTAGCAGTCCGCCTCAGGTGGATACCTACTACCCATAGTTTTCTCGGAAGAACCATATATAAAGGGAAACACTTTATTGCTACGGGAGGGGCTGGCTTGCTTTATCTTTCACCGCATCCATTACATTATCCGGTTAATGAAGTTTATAATCCTTATCAGATTTTTGCGGCTAATATTCTTCACATTTGCAAGGTAACTGTAAATAATAAATCTATTGATGTGGAGATAATTAAAAGTAACGGAAGCATTTTTGAAACTTTTTCATTAAAAAAGGGGAAGTAGAATGTATTACGGAGCAGATTATTATCCTGAGCATTGGTGTGAGGCTCGATGGGAAAAAGATGCAGAACTTATGGCAGAAGCAGGATTTAACGCGGTAAGAATTGGTGAATTTTGCTGGAGCAGGATGGAAACTGAAGACGGTAGGTACGATTTTGAATGGCTGGACAGGATATTTGAAATCCTTGAGAAACAAGGGATTGGTATCCTTCTTGGTGTTCCTTCCCGGGGGGCACCACCCTGGCTAATTGAGAAAGACCTCTCAATGATAAGGGTAACAAAAGAAGGGCACAGAGTCTCCTCAGGTGGTAGATACTACACCTGTCTTTCCAACTTTTTACTAAGGGATAAAGCAAGAGAATTAGCAAAAAAATTAGCAGAGCATTTTGGTAAAAATTCCTTACTTATCGGCTGGCATTTAGACAATGAATATGCTGTTGGGAATATCTGTTACTGCTCTCTCTGCAGAAAAAAATTTCAAGCATACCTTGGGGCAAAATATAAAAATATAGAGGACTTAAACAGAGTCTGGGGAACTGTATTCTGGGGGAATGAATATAATGAATTCTCACAGATTGACCCTCCGCAGATTGATCCGAGCGGAGGATTCTATCCTGCGCAATACCAGGACTGGATGAAGTTTAATAGCGAAAATACTGTTTCTTTGGTTAATCTTCAGGTAGAAGCATTAAGGAAATATTCAAAGAAGCCAATTACAACAAATGCCCAAGGTGGTTTTTATGCTCACACTGTTGACTACTTTAATTTCTTCAAGAATCAGGATATTGCAGCAACAATCAATTATCCTCTGTTCCAATGTTATCATGCCTTGGAGATGGATTCTGTCCGTGGTTTTAAAAAGAAAAATTTCTGGGTAGTTGAACAAAGGTCTTCTGATACAAATTTTGGGAATATCGCTACTACCTCTTCCGCACCGGGAATGATTAGACTGTGGACGTATCAAGCTATTTCTCAGGGAGCAGATGGGATATTATATTTCAGATGGAGGCAATGTCCGTTTGCCCATGAACAACTTCATCACGGGATATTAGAGAATGATGGAAGTCGCGGCCGTTATTATAAGGAAATTGCTTTCACAGGTAAAAACTTGAGAAATCTCCAATCTCATTTAAAAGGCTCTTCTGTGATTTCAGAGGTGGCAATGCTTACTAACTATCCTTCACGATGGGCATTAGATAGAGCCCCTTATTTTGGCAAACAATATGAGCAAATAGTATTTTCCGTATGGAATGCATTATCTAAGTTTGGGATAAATATTGATGTTCTCTCAAGTGAGAACGATCTGTCTTCTTGCAAGTTGGTTATCCTTCCTGCACTATATATAATAACTGATAATCTTATCAGGAATCTGAATAACTATACAAAAAATGGAGGTTTTGTTTTTATTACGTGCGGTTCAGGATTAAAAAATGAGAATAACAATGTTATTCCTGGTACATTACATCCAGCGTTAAGGAGACTCTGTGGAATTGAAATAGGAGAAAGCTGTACCGAGGAACAGAGAAGGATAAAAATAAAAGGGAAAGAATTTGACTGTTCTGTGCTTTGTCAGGAGATAGTTCCGAAAAAAGCGCAGGTTTTGGCTAAATATAACAATTCCTATATTGCAGATGCTGCTTTTACCAGAAACGGTAATGTCTTTTATCTGGGAACATTCCCAGAAGATTCTTTCTATTCTTATCTTTTTTCTTCACTTTTAAAAGAAGCAAATGTACAACATTTTGATGACCTTCCCGAGGGGATAACTTTAAGAAAACGGCAGAACGGAGATAAAGAACTATTATTTCTCTTTAATGAAACATTGGAAGATAAAATTGTGGATATAGGAATAGAAGGAAGTGAACTTTTAAGTAAAAGTAAAATAAAAGGTCCTTTTACTATAAAAAGGAAAAACCTTGTCATTGTAGAGACAGGTAGGTCGAATAAAGAACTGAAGTCTTAAAAAGTTCATATAGAGTTGCAGGGTTAAAGAGTTAAATGAGGTGATTTAAAAACTCGCTCCTTGTAAAAATAATTTAAGGGAGGCACAAAATGGGAAAAATAAATGTTTGGTTGGAGGTAGTTGTGATGGTAAACCTGCTATGTATTTTTAGTAGAGGAATTTATGCAGAAGTAACAGAAACAATTACTCTGGTAGAAAATGGGAAACCTTTGGTCATGGTTGTTGTTCCTGCTGATGTAAATAGTTCATTAGAAAGTCTTGCGCACACACTCTCAAAATATATTCTTTTAAGCACCAAAGCTGAAATTCCTGTTCAGAAAGAACCAGCAGATATAGGTCTTATTAAAATTCACCTGGGAAATACCTCTTATGTTAAAAACTTAAACCTGGGAATTGAAAAACTGGATGCCGATGGTTTTGTAATTTCTTTTCCGGATGACAAAAATATAGTTATTATTGGTGGCTCTGAATTTGGGACCGAGTTTGGTGTTTACGAATTTCTGGAGAGATATATTGGAATCCGATGGCTTTTTCCAGGAGAATTAGGTGAATATATTCCTTGTTATGAGACATTGAAAATCTCAACAAAAGAAGTTCAACAGGAGCCCATTTTCTTCTCCCGTTTCTTCAGCGGATTAAAGGGAAAAGAGCAAGCAGACTGGGCAAGATATAATCGGATGCATCACCGGGTAAGATTTCATCATAATCTTCTCCGTCTTTTTCCGCCGGAGACATATACCAAAATCCACCCACAATTTTTTCCAATTAAAGAAAAAGAAACACGTTATCTTCCCAAAGATAATAAAACACACGGGTGGCAACCCTGTTTTAGTAGTGAAGGCATTGTTGAAGAAGCAATCAAGAATATCTGTGAGTATTTTACTAAAAATCCAGAACGGACTTCTTATTCTCTGGGTGTCAACGATGAAGGTGGACATTGTAAGTGTGGAGAGTGTCTGGCAAGGGTTGGTGATAAGAAAAACAGTTTAGGATTAAGAAATTACTCAGATATATATTATGAATGGTGTAATGCAGTGGTCGAGGGAGTACTGAAAAAATATCCTGATAAATATTTTGGATTGCTTGCTTATAGCGAGGTTTTCGACCCACCTTCCAAGGTAAAATTGAACTCCCATATTATCCCTTATATGACCTACGAACGTTTAAAGTGGGCAGATAAAGAAATAGAGAAAGAAGGCCAGAAATTAACAGGAGAATGGGCGAAATTTGCTTCCACACTGGGTTGGTATGACTACATATATGGAAAACCACGTGACCATTATATTACCCCGCGGGTATGGTTTCATAAAATGGCAGAATATTACCGGTTTGCTTATGAGAATAATGTACGAGCTCTTTATGCTGAAGCATATCCTGCTGCGGATTGGAGAGAAGGTCCAAAGCTATATTTATCTCTAAAATTACAGTGGAATCCAAATCTGGATGTTGATAAGACTTTAAAGGAGTGGTACGAATGTGCTGTTGGTAAAGAAGCTGCTCCGTATCTTGCAGAGTATTTTGCATTCTGGGAGGAATACTGGACAAAGAGAATTCCCCAATCAGAATGGTTTAAGAGTGGAAGGAAAAATCAGTATATGAATTTTAATTCAAGCAATTATCTTGTTCCCCTCAGAATAGATGATATGGTTAAATGCGAACAGCTATTAAAATTAGTTGTAGAAAAAGCAGGGACAGAGAAGGAAAAATCTCGTGCAAATTTCTTTCTTTCTTCTTTTGAAGGATGGAGGAAAAATTTATCATCTTTTTTAAATAAATTTGAACAACTTACTGAATTAGAAAAAATATCCCAACTAAAGGATGAAGTTTTGCTTTTTGCTGTTAATAACTATAAGAATTGGGTAGAAAAATTGCCTCCAAATTCTTTTACTGATTCCATATATCTGAAAATAGGATTACTGATGGAAAAAGCAGGTAAAAAAGGAGCTTGGGCACAAGCTTTTGACAATAGTCCCTGGGCTAAATCTAATATCCGCTGGCTCAAATCTTTTGTTTATAATATCCATCCTGCTATAATCAATAGTGATTCTCTTTCAGCAGAGTTTACCTCTATTCCACCCAAGATTGATGGAATATTAGATGATAAATGCTGGTTGAAGGCTAAGAAGGTTGATGATTTTCGAGAATATCAATCTGATATTCTAGTTTCACAGCCAACACTGGTGGGGGTTGCTTACGATTCTGATAATCTCTATTTAGCCTATCTCTGCATGGAAAAAAACATGGGAGATCTTGTAACTGAGATTCAGGAACATGATGGACGTGTATGGAGAGATGATTGTATCGAGTTTTTTGTAGTTCCATCATCTAATGGAGATAAGTTTTATCAGATAATAGTTTCAGCCTCTGAGATAAAATATGATGCTTACATAACTAATACTGGATGGAATCCGCAGTACTCAGCTAAAGTTTATAAAGGAGATTTATTCTGGACAGTAGAAATGGCTATTCCTTTTGTTTCTTTTGCAGAGAAGAAACCGAATTCTGGTTCCAGATGGAAGGTTAATTTTACTCGACAGCGCCAAAGTGGGAAGGAGAAAAATAAAGAAATAAGTGGATGGAGATTTACTGCTGGTAATAATCTGAGTCCAGACAAATTTGGTTTCCTTTTGTTTCGTTAAAAATATATTATACGAGGAGGAAGTGTATGAAAACAATAAAATCAGGAATAGCAGTGACATCAATTTTTATCTTGGTGTTTCTTGGGGTAAAAGGGGTAAAAGCAGAGAATGTTGGAGAGGATAACTATGTGTGGATAACAATTCAGGATGATGATGGTGTTGATGAGTCATATTGGGGAGTGTGTTTCCATCCAGGTCAAGTGATCTGTAAAATAATCAATTTAGATATCAATCCGAACCAGATAAAAAAAGCAAAGATTTGGTATAAAATAGGCTACGCCCCCTACTTTTCACCACTGAAAAAGCATTTCAATAAACCTGTGGAGGGAATAAATTGGGCAAATATACAAATTCTGGTAAATGATGAAGTGGCAATAGAAACAGAAGGTATTTTTTTAGCTACAAGAGGATGTCATGAAATATCTATTAAACCACAACTGCTTGAAAAAGGAGAAAATACTATCAAATTTAGGTGGTCAGAATTGTCAGAGGATAACCCTAAGAATGCGAGCTATGGAGGTTTTTACATGGCAATTGACACCAGCAAGAGTTATAACCGCAGCTGTTCCAGTAAGGATGGTGGCTTTACCTTTGATTTTGATACTTTACGTCCTGGTCAAGCACCAGACGAACGCTGGCAGGGTGAATATATGATTAGATTAAAAATTGCTCTCTCAGCTAAATAAAGAGGGAAATTATAAGGAGAACTCAAAAAATGGAAAATGTAAATTATTTTTTGTCAGGTGGATTGGTTGAATCTCAATTGAAGAAAATTTATAAGGAAACATTATTGGTGTTGGAAAAAGTGGGTGTGGAAATTAACCATGAAGGTATTCTTAAGCTACTTTCCACATATAAAGGAATAAAGGTAGATGGCAATCGCGTATATTACTCAACAGATATAGTGGAAAAGTTTATTCAAAAAATAAAATCTCAGAATGCAGAATATTCATATAACAGACACAATACTTCCAGATTTACCATGGTTCCTCCTTATATGCCACTTAATTATATGGATATTGATACTGAGGAAACTCGCCTGGCCACTGCTGAAGATTTGAAAAATGCTGTGAAGATATGTGATGCCTACCAGATGTACGGTCCTTCTCCTATACATCTTCAGACTGTCCCTCAACACCTGCATCAAATTGCTACTTTTAAAATCTGCATTGAAAACAGTCAGATGATAGGAGGGTATACTCTTGCTTCAAGCATGGAGGAAGCAGAATATATGTGTCTTATGGGACAAATCGCAGGAAGGGAACCACCTTATGTAACCTTAGAAATTCCTATTAGCCCCCTCAGATTGAATTTTCATGCATTAGAACTTATTTATAACAATAGAATTAAAAAGCACAATTTAAAAGGAATTTGTCTTGGAGGAGGAGCAGTTCCAATGGCTGGGGCTACTGCTCCAATCTTTTTTCCAGGGATGCTCATTCAGGGAATGGCTGAAGCACTTGCCGCTTATATCACTCCAAAATTGATTGATCCTGAAGTGTATTCCTATTGTTCTTTTGGAGGATTTCTATTTGATCTTAAAAAAATGACTCCATCATTTCCTTTTCCTGAATCCATTCTCTATTGTAATGCTGTAAGACAGGTGATAAATTATGTTATTGGAGAGATGATGGGAGTAGCGTTTGGAGGAACAATAGATAATATTCAGGGCATGTTTAAATTAGGATTTTCTCTTGCTGTGGGTGCTCTGGCCGGAGCAAAGACTTTTCTTAGTGCAGGAGCAACATCAGGAGGTGCGTTCAGTCCTGTTCATCTTGTAATACATAGTGACATAGTTTCTCATGTTGAGAAATTTATGCAGGGATTTGAAGTTAAGGAAGAAGGTTTATCTTTTCAAACTATTCAGGAAGGGATTGTCTCTGGAATGTTTTTAGATCATCCTTCAACTTTAGAATACCGTAAGATTTATCTTGAACCAAAACTTTTCTTCAAGTATGAAAATTTTTTACAATTAAAAGAAGAAGCAAAAAAAATTGCTAAAGAAAAGATTGCTCAGCACAATTTTTACTTAGAAGAGAAAATAAAAAAAGAATTGGATAGAATATATCAAGAAGCCTCTGATAAATTAGTCAGTTAATCCATGTGAAGGTTGTATGTCAAAACAAACCTACTCTATTGATCAGTTTAAACCCGAATATCTTCATTCTATTGATATTCTCTGGAATATGGTGTTTCAGGATTACAAGATTCCAGAAAATGTTTTCCAAAAACAATTCTTTGGAGATTTTGCTCTCAATTCTGAAGGATGTTTTGTTGCCCGCAGGAACAATCAGATAATAGGTTTTGTTATGACTGCAACAAAGAAAATTCCTTTTACTCCCACTGGAGAATTCCCGGGTTGTATACCTGTTATTATGGTTCATCCAGAGGAAAGGAGGAAGGGAATAGGAAAAAAATTGCTGGAAGAAGCAATTAAATTTTTACTTCAAAAAGGGGAAACACGAATACGAGCAGGATATCCTACATATCTACGAGGAACCATTCTTTCTTTTCTAGGGGTATCCTCCCATTGGCAGGAAGCAATTATTTTCTTTAAAAAGTATGGATTTGAGGTAGTTTCTTCTATTGATTCTATGACCGTTGATCTTGCACAGATGGAAATTCCTTCTTATATTTATGAGAGAGAAGAATGTTTAAAAAACAGTGGAATTACTTTGGAATGTCTACAAATATTAGGGCAGGATAAATTTTTAGATTTTCTTTCTAAAGTTTTTCCTGGCAGCTGGCATGAACAATTTTCTATATTAACATCAATTGGTAAGTTGTCAGCAGAAGAAATAATGACTGTTAGAAAAAATAATGAGTTCATTGGTTTTGCTGGTCCCTCTCATATCTCCGAATCAGGTGATGCTTGCCTGGGAATAGGGATTGGACTTCAGGAGGACTTTCGGGGAAAGGGGATAGGTCTTATTCTTCTTTTTAAGGTACTTGAGATGGTCAGGAGAAGAGGGGGTAGGAGAATAATCGCTTTTGGCGCAGTTGATAAGAGTAATTATTATGGAAAAGCAGGTTTTGTTCCTACAGAGATATGGATGGTTATGAAAAAAGATTTTTAAGGAGGGAAAAGATTGGAAGAAAATACTTATGGGAGGAATAATGGACTTGACAGAAGAAGTAATAAGGAAGGCGAGAGAACTGGGAGCGGATTTAGTGGGCATTGCACCCGTAGAAAGATTTAAAGGAGCGCCTTTAAGAATGAGTCCGCCGGGACTTCTACCTGAGGCAAAATCTGTAGTTGTAGCTGCCATCCATCATCTGGATGCCTCGGTTGAACTGGGCGGAGAACCGACGCCGCATGACATGGGTCCTTATGGCAGTCAGAGCTCTGTGATAAATCCGAAACTGAATGACATTTCGTTTCTTCTGGCTCGCTTTCTTGAGGACAAAGGTTATAAAACACTGCCCATTGCTGCAAGTAATATCTGGCGCTACCACGGTTATAAGGATTTAAAAGTTGATTTTGCCCCTGACCTGGCACACAGGTATGCTGCCGTTGCTGCAGGCATGGGAGAAATCGGCTGGAGCGGCCTTACTCTTACGCCGGAATTTGGACCGCGGCAGAGATTTGTCTCTATCATTACCGAAGCAGATCTAAAACCTTCATCTATGTACAGCGGAAATCCTCTCTGCGACAAGTGTATGATGTGTGTGAAAAATTGCCCCACTGATTGTTTCAGAAAGGAAGTAAAAAAACAAAATAAGATTGAAATCGGCGGAAAGATTTTTGAATTTCCTGATACCAATAAATGGCGCTGTTCATGGGCAGAAAATTTTTGCTTAAATCTGGCCCTGCAAATACCTGAAAAAGTGAACGAATCAGTAATTCTCGCATATCATGAAAAATACGGTATGCATACAGGTGAAGAAGGGTGTTGTCTGAAATTCTGCATGGTGCCGGAAAAGCGGGTTTCAGACCTTTCATATTGCCGGGCACCCAGGCGAAAAAAAGAAAAATTAATTGCATCTCCTGAAGACCTTGCCGATAAAATCAAAAATATCTGCAGGGAAAATTCAATAGATATGTTTGCCGTCGGCAAGAAAGAAGATTTTGACAATGACGCGCACGTACATCCGGAATATCACCTGCCGGACATTGTGGCACTTGTTTCAATAGGAATAAAGATACCATCCGGAGCAAATTCAGAGGTAACGGCAAGCATCTATCGCAGACTTAATTATACTGCTTTCGAAATTGCTCACTTTCTGGATATAAACGGATACTCTGCTATAACAGGCACAAAAATCTTTGATGATTTATATGAAACGCATTAAATACTTGCATTTTTAAAAAAATATGCTATAATAGGAATAAACCTAAAAAGGGGGTTTATTCCTATGAGAAAAAGAGCAGTTCCGGATGTAGAAACATTCATTGCTGCTATTCAAGATGAAATTTCGCATCGTCCAGAAGGTAGATATTTTCATCGACTTCATGTTGTTCTTTGTGCTCTTCGTGGCATGGAAACTAAAGAAATCTCTCGGGTTTATGGAGATTCTCCCCGGGCCGTGCAGTATTGGCTACAGCGATTCCTAACATCTGGATTTGCCGGTCTGCAAGAAGGAGAACGTCCGGGACGTCCTTCTCGACTTTCCTTATCCCAAAGGCGAAAGTTAAAAAAGGAAATACGGCATTCTCCACGAGAATTGGGATATTCCCAAAACCTATGGGATGGTCCTTTACTCTCTCACCATCTTAAAGAACGCTACGGAGCAATGCTTCAAGTTCGGCAATGTCAGTATCTCTTTCACCAGATGGGATTCACTTTACAACGCCCTCGCAGAAAAGCCCGAGAGGCAGATGTTGTTGAGCAAGAAAAGTTTAAAAAAAATTCTACAGATGGATGAAAGATTCCCGCATTCAATTATGGGCTACAGACGAAGTTCATTTTCAAAGACACACCAGTTTAATACAAATGTGGGCTCCCGAAGGAGAACAGCCTCAAGTGGCTTCTGCCTCAACCAGAGAGAAAATTGGTTTCTTTGGAGCAATCAATTTAAAAACGGGACGTCTTCTAACCAAAGAGGCTTCTACATTCAATGGCGATACATTTCGAGAATTCCTTGAATATTTATTTGCCCATACTCGAGGGAAAATATTCTTGATTCTTGATAATGCTCCTTGGCATAAGGCACGAGACTTAAAAAAATTCTTTATTCAAAACCGATACCGGCTTAAGCGAATATTTCTGCCACCATATTCTCCTGAACTTAATCCTATTGAACGGGTATGGGGAATTACACGGCGCAAAGTAACTCATAATCGGTATTTCAAACTTGTGAAAGAACTCAGGAGCTCTTTAATTTCTTGTTTCGCAGACTGGGAACAGTCTAATAATACCTTGAAAACATTATGTGCAAACCTTTAATGCGTTATATATAGTTAAATAATGAGAGCAGTTGTCATTGCAGCACTTGTAAATCGATACGTCCTTATTTTCCTTCCACAGGAAAAGTTTGTGAGTGCAATATGGACAGGCGTATTTGCTCTTTCGAGTTTCTCTGTCTCTGGGATGAACCTGTGTCAGAGAAGAACAGACCTTGCATCTTATTTGCTGACGTCTTTTACCATCATTGAAATACAGATATTTTGAAGAAG
>MNUO01000054.1 GCA_001871015.1 Candidatus Desantisbacteria bacterium CG1_02_38_46 | reverse complement strand
GAGTGAAAAACTTGAAAAATGGATTAACCAGTGGAATAAAAAAGGTAAAGCTGAATTCGAAATTCTTCCCCTACCTACTTACAGCCCCTGGCTTAATCCTATTGAACCAGTGTTTGGTGACCTTTACAAAAAAGTTATCGCAGGGAGCAACTTTCGCTGGCCATCTAATATGGCAAAAGAAATTCATAAGTATTTTTATCGGCGATGTCGCCAAAAACATAATAATGATATTTAGTTAACAAAGCACTATATCACTACTTTCATCATTGCTGGTTCCTCCCAACCAATCCCATGGAGTTTTTCTAATTTTAGATCTCTCTTCTGAAGTTAATCCTTGCAAAGTAAATATACCTTTCTTTTTATGAAGCACGGGCATCTCCAGCCATGTTGGTAGTTCACTTAATTTTATATCAAGAGAACAACTCTCAAAAATTGATGCAATTTTCTTTTCTATATATTTTCCTCTTCCTCCTTGACTATGCTGATAATATCCTGTAACACCAAGCAGTGCTTCATAGTACTCCCTGATATCTGCAGGAACACTTAGCAAACCATCATACACTTTTGCAACCGGGTCAAAATCCTTTGCTTCTATCTTAGTAGCTAATTCAACAAGATTTATGATGATGTTTTTGTACGGTTCATAAAGTAGTCGCTCACCAATCTCCAATCGGTCCTTTTGTTTTATACAAAGTAAATTTCTTTTCATATCTTCATCACTCCTTTTCACATATAATTATACTCTCTCCTCGAATTGCTCTATTTCTTGCGCCAAGTAATGGATTGAAAATAAGTTTTTTAAATTTAAATCCCGCTTCCTCACAGAATTTTTTTGTCATCATAGTCGTCGGTATTTTATAGCCACCAACAGTGCTGTCTCCTACAATAATTGCACATGAACCACTACGTTTTAATACCCAAAAAATAATATCGACAGATTTTTTCAAATCTTCGTAATACATAAGAACCTTTGGCGGTAGATTTGTAGTTCCTCGAATGCTCTGCCGAATTTCTTTCATCCCGAGATACTTTGACTCAATTTCTTTCATTTCCACGCCAAGGTATTCATATGCAATTTGGTCCTTACCAACATAATCTATTGAAAAATAATAGGGGGGACTTGTTATAACTGTGTCAAATTTTTCCTTCCAGTCTTTTTCTTCCAGATGAAGCACATCACCTTGAATAATTTGAGCCTTTTGAAAACTCAAATTAAACTGTTTCTTAATCTCCATTATTTTTTTATGGCAATCTCTAATGTAATTGAATTTTTCAATAAATAATCCAGTTTTCCCTTTTCTATTATACCTGGATGTCCGGGCAAAAGCATCAACAGTATCGAAATAAATAATAAGCATAAGTTTATATATAAAGGGATTATGATGTTTCCACTTCTTATTCTCAATAGAATCAGCAATGTCTCTAAGATTAGAAATTGAAAAATTCAATATACTTTCATTAATAAAAAGTAGATCATTTTTCAATTCTGCAAGCATAGTTCCCATAGGTGTGATATCTACACCAATACTCTTTATTCCCATAAGCGAAGCTTCATGTGTAGTAGTTCCGGAACCATTAAAAGGGTCAAGTATAAGTGCAGATTCTTCAAGTCCAAAGGCATTAATTAGTGTCCGCACTACCCTCGGGTAAAACTTTCCTTTATAAGGATATAAATTATGAAATGCATAAGCATTAGTATCTCCGAATTTATCAACCAGAGCAGTATATAAAGTTGGCTTTCCTTCTACTTTTTCGAGATGAGCAATTCTTAGACGAATTGCATCTATGTCCCCAGTAAACGCAGCAGTTCTTTCTATGGAATTTATTGAGTAATGTTTTGCGAGCCCAGTGAACTCTAAATTTAAAAGTTCAAGATCTGCCAGCGTTTGCATCCAAAAACCGAAGACATTTTTTCCCACCGGAGTTATGTATCTGGCAAATTCCTTTGAATATGCTTCAACAATTTCTTCAGCAGATGGAAATTCCTGCGTGCCGAACATACTAAGTTGAGTTTCTTTCACTGAAGGCATTGGTCTAACATTCTTCTGTTGTTTCGTATACGATTTTCTTTTCTGTTTTTTCATCTCCGTCTCCTTCATTAGATTGATTTTTTGAGTAGATCAAATCCTTTCTTTATTTAAACTTCCTTCCCTCGTCCAGCATTGCCAGATAGTTCTCCACAGGAATGTAGTTTGCCACAGTGTTGCCTGTACCCAGAGCATAGCCACCCCCGGGAGCACATTTTTCAAGGATATTGTGCACATATTTTCTAATTTCATCTTCGCTGTGCCTGCACAGAAAATCCATATCTACGCCACCAAGTACAGCTATACGCTTACCATAAATTTTCTTTGCCTCAGCCACAGGTAAAATTACATCTTCCCAGGAATGTTTTGCATCAATTTTTACATAATCAATCAAATCATCCATTATCTTTTCAAGGTTTCCACAAGAATGAATTATAAAAGGAAGATTTTGACTGTGCGCAATTTCTGCAAACTTTTTCTGCCAGGAAAAAATGTATTTGCGCAGCGTTTCGGGACTGAACATTATTCCTGTCTTGTATCCCATATCATCACCAAGAGCAAGTGCACCGACTTTTTTAAAACTGTTTGCTATTGTAAATATTTCTAAAAGTGTAGTTCCAATTTTTTCTGCCATTTTTTCAATAAGTTTTGGCTCTTCATAAAGTCTGTAACTCATTATTTCATATCCCATAAGCCACATAATGTTTTCCAGCACTCCTCCTGGACCAAGAAATATAACTTTCATTCCATCAGGAAGATTCTTTTCAAAAAATTCCAGTTGAGAAAAAGTGTAGGAATCCCTTTTGGGCCATGGATATTTCTCAAAATCCTGCCAGTTTTCGATTGTTCCACGATGCTCATCCACCCATTCCCTTTGTGCATGTGGTCTCTGGGCTGTATCATCAGTTTTAAGAACATTGTCTCTTTGAAATACTTCACCACTGCGGCCAATTCTACCGGGTACATAATCATATCCCAGTTCATAATAAAATTTTATCACCGCCTTAAGATATTTTTCCTCTTCTTCCTTTTTTGTCAGGTCCAATTTTGACAGCGGTTCTCCTGTAATTGCTTCCATTATTTCAATATCAGCAAACAACTCGTAGAACGGTACTCTGTCTGGCTCTCCCTGTCTCAACAACACTTTTCTCAATCTCTCAAAGTTTGGTTCAAAATTCATAGAGTCTCCGTTTAAACATAGATTAATATAGGTAAATCGTTTTTTATGTATGGGCCCAACAAGTTAACTCTTTAACAGTTTTTTATTGAGTGCCTCTTCGTAAATTGCAATTACATTCTCAATTGGCGTATCGGGCTGAATGCAGTGGGCCGGACTAAAAATATATCCACCGCCCTTTGCAATTACATCCAGCCGGTGCCTTGCTTCTTTTCTGCAATCCTCAACTGTTCCATGCGGTAGTGTCTGCTGTGTACTGATGAGTCCGCAGAATGCGAGCTTACCAAAGCATAATTTTCTGATTTTTTCAGGATTCATCCCCGGCGGTTCAGGTTGCATTGCATCAAGAACGTCCAATCCCATTTCAATAAAAGTCGGCATTATGTCGTGCGTGTCTCCGCAGGAATGCATCATAGCCTTTGTCCCGTATTCGTGCGCGAGGTCATAAAATTTTTTCAAGTGTGGCTTAAATACTTTGCCAAAAACACGCGGAGACACAAGTCTTCCGTTCTGAGTGCCACAGTCCTCCCCACAGCACAAAATATCTATTTTCCCCTTCGCTGATTCCAAACCACGCCTTGCATACTCATAATAAAAATCAACACGCTTGTCTATGATTGCCATCCCAACTTCATCTTCAAGGGCAATATCTGTCAGGGTCTGTTCCATTCCCCTGCCGCGAGACACACCATTCACAATATCAGGCATTCCAGCACCGCCAAAGCATACAGCAAAATCTTTGAGTTGGTTGCACTGCTCCTCGATGGTTGAAAAATCATAATCTTCAACACCTGGCCAGGGATAATTTTTGAAATCATCCATAGTTTTTATTCTTGCAAGGGCAAGGTCACAAGATTCATCATAAGTGCCAAACTGGTTTTTTACACTCCTGTAACCAACCCCCCATATATCGTAATGAATATCACCGTGCGGTTCTTTTACCTTGCCTTTCCATTCAGGTCCAACACCCCTGAAATCAACACCGAAAACTTCATATATATTTCCACCGCCAAAATATTCTGTTAACCTCTGATGAATTTCGGGAGTTGTGTAAATATTTATCGGCACCCTGTCAGGCTCTTTCCAGCTAAGAGATATTTTGACTCTTTCTTTTGATGTAATTTTCATCTCCATTCGTAATCATAATTCCACAAGATATCTTTCGAAATCTTTTACTTTTGGCGGCTTTTTGCCTTTTCCTGGCTCAATTTCAAGACCTTCTTCCTGCAAACGCCTTGCCTGCCTCTGGACCCCACCGGGATATTTTTCATTCAGATCTCCGCCTGATTTCAATGTGCGCCAGTATGGGGTGATATCTTTTTCCCCTGCCCTTTCAGCATCTCCCGCTGCACCAGCTGCAATCCTTGCAAAAATTCCTGTAGTTATTGGACACCCGATTGTTGCATTGTGTTTTCTGGCAAGCACCTCCCGGATTCTGTTTATTGTGATAATTTTGCCCTTTGGAACTTTTTTCATAATTTCATCCACTTCAGTCGGCGCAGGAATAACAACAGTATTTCCCTCTTTTGTTCCCCATCTTCCACTCATTTTCTTCGTGATTTTTTCAACCTTTGGCAAACCCTTACTGTCTTCCAGTTTTTCCTGCCAGGACTTTTTTAATTTTCCAGTCATTTCGCCACCTTTACCGGATAGTTCTCATTAATTTTTTCCTGCTTTTAAAAATTCTTCAATTTGCTTGGCCATGCTTGTGCCAATTCCTTTAATTTGCATTAAGCCATCGATTCCTTTATTTTTAAAAATCTCCCAAACATTTTCTTCCAGGTCATCCAGACTCCAGGCTGCCTTTCTGTAAGCCCATTCTTTGTAGCCACCTTCTCCTGATAATTGCAATTCCCTGACTTCAAGATAAAATATTTCGGCAATTTTTTTGTTAATCTGTAATTTCTCAGGATAAAATTTCAGCGGTCTGGGTATGTACGACATTATATTGTGTTTCTTACAATATTTGAGCACGCTTTGATGCAAACGCACCGTATATTCTCCTAATGCCTGCTTGTTTTCGTAAAGCCGGTCATATTTTGCAATTAAAGATGAATCATATTTTTTAAGGGCTTTATAAAAATGAGTTTTGCAATAGCCCCAGAGAGTCAGCCCTGCATCTAAAACATACTGCCCTCCGCAGTCCTTCGTCTTTTTTATAACTTCCTCAATATTTCTTTCATCATCATAAATAAAGGGTAATATCGGCATAAAAACCGTGCCGGCCATAATTTTGTTTTCTGCAAGTTGGTGCATAGCTTTAAAACGAGCCGAAACCGGCGGTGCCTTTGGTTCAAATGCCAGCCGTGTTTCATCGTCTCTTGAAGTAATGATTGACCAACCGACGTTCAGATAAGATTTTTCATTAATCTTTTTCAGTATATCCATGTCGCGAATCAGCATCGGAGATTTTTCATTGAGGAAAACGGGAAAGTTCAAATCCAGACAAACTTCAAGCATTTTTCTGGCATACCGATATTTCGTCTCAACTGTCTGATATCCATCGATGTAAATTAAGTCTCGCAGTTTATTTTTCAATTCCTTCTTCAATAGTTCAGAAGCATTTTCCTTAATCTTTATGTATTCTGAAAAGGGGTCTTCAAATTTTAAGACTTCAGGTTCCCTGGATGCCTTATGAGGATTATATTTTTCATCCCGTGAATAACAATATTCACAGCCATACTCGCAGCCAGTATAAGGATAAGCTGAGTATTTAACCCAGAACCAGCCACCGTCAACGTGTTTTTGTATATTGAGTATTGTTTTCGTTTTATAAATTTTATAAGTCATAATTATCTAATAAAAACAGCCATTATTATTGCCATGGGAACTGCGGAAACAACAATAATTCAGTAAAAACCAATTTACCAGATATGCTTTCAACGGATTATTCATATTCAGTTAACTCAAGCATCATTTTCTTAATTTCAGGCAATATTTCTTTTTTCTGGCAATTTCGTCCAGGATTGAATGGAGAACTCCGGCTTTTTCTTTTATGCCTAATTCTGCAGAATTCTTCTCCGCTACACCTAATGTTCTTTCTAGTTCCCCAATTTCTAAAACAGCCGCGGTAATGCAGTAATAACTTTTGGACCTGCCGTCGTCAAAATTTTTAAGCATCTCCTCAAGTAACTTAACTCTCTTTTTCTGCTGTTCCATAAATTTTTCTATGCCATCTTTTCTTATGGAAATTAGATTGGGATAAACTTTCTGATGGGTTAAAAAAGAATCATGTCTTCCGGAATCTCCCAGCCAGGATTTGAACTTTGAACAGGGAAATTCATTGCACTGCGCACAAACCGCAAGATTCTTTTTCTTCACGCAGCAGGTTATGTAAGAACAGGATGGATGTTTGTTGAAAAAATCAGGACCGCAACACCCCGGGCACCTTGACCTGCCGACTGTATAGTATCTCGGGCATAACCCACAATCAAGTCCACAGCATCCAATAGTGGGATACAATTTAATCGTATGTTCTTTCACTTAGTTCATCCTCCCAACATCGCCTTTGTAATAAATCCTATGATAATACCACCAACAGCTCCAATCCCGACTATGGGAGCATAAGTTCTTGTTATAATTGCGGTGGGAACACTGAGCCCTATTCCTAACAAAACCCCGATAATTGCAGGATGGATTCCCAGATTAACATTTGGAATCAAAAATCCCAGCATAAAACGTTCTATAAAAGCTCCTGTCATCGCTTCAATCTTTTTACGCTTGTCCTCAAACTTAAGAGGGGCCATTACTAAAACATCGATAACTCCAAATACTAATCCGGCGATAATCCCCAAAATGATATTATTCACAGTCTTTACCTCCCGTCAAGGTTTTCCGTATCATATATAACTTCAACTTTCCATTGTTTGTTAATCCACAAACCCAAGATGCGGACCTGCAAGCCCCTGGGTCAATTTTTTATCAGGCGCCGGCTCTGTAATCATATCTACGTAGTCTACGTTCAAATGTTTTTTCATCCATTACGATACCGGATTCTGGACACGCCCGTCTATACAATTAATTGAAGTATCAAATTTCATTTTTTCACTGAGAACCTTTTTATTTTTTCAGAATTTTCCAGTGACCGCCTTTGTCAGGCCCTATTCTTTTTAAGATACCGTCTTTTCTAAATTTAGTTATATGATATGTCACCCCATCTTCGCTTATTCCAATAATTTCTGCCAATTCCTTCTGTGTAATAGCAGGATTTTCTTTTATGAGTTCCAAAAGTTTCTGTGTAGTTTTCTGTGTAGTTTTCTGTGTAGTTTTCTGTGTAGTTTTCTGTGTAGTTTTCTGTGGGAGTCCTTCAGAGATTTCTTTTGTTCCTGGCCTTAGAAAAGTTACAGTGAAGAATGTTCCGAATTCAAATTTTGGAGGTTGCAGCCCTGCCTCAGCAGCAAGATTTCTTATCTTGCTGATGCCTGTGCCCATTTTCTCTATGTATTCAATTCTGTGAAGCAAATCTGCAATATTAGGATTTCTTAACACACTTTTTTTGCCGAAATCCTGGGGTCTTAACCCTTTTACAAGTCCACCTGGATTTGATATTTCTATCCTGTCATCAAACATTTCTACCATTACGTTAGCACCCTTTTCAAAATAATCCCTGTGGACCACCGCATTTATTATTGCTTCCCGTAATGCATCAAAGGGTATCTCGGGAACCTCTCTTCTTCTGGGCATACCTGTCATTTCATACCTTACAGGTATGTGCTTTTTTAGAAAATTCATGGCGTCATCTATATTGCTTACAATATCCTCGTTAAAATCTTTTCTGTCCAGAACATCCACTTTTTCTTTCCCTTTAAATAGTGCGCAGGTTACCGTTGTATGAAAGTATATGTCACGCAAATTTTTAGCAAAGAAAAGTATGCCAGTATTATTGAAAATAATTTTGCCTTCTTGTTTTTCAGCAACGCCAAGATTGATAAGCGTTGCAGGAATATCAAGAATGTTTGAAATACCAGCAAGCCTTAAAAATCTTCCAAATTTTTGTGAGTCGAAATGAGTATTATAATAAAATTTTAAGTTTATAAGTTCATCAAATCGGATTTTTCCTTCTGATTTGAAGAATTCAATTATCTCGTTCCGACTGAGTTTTTGAGAATTTGGGCCAACTCTTGTATAAAATCCGGAAGAGCATTTATAGGGCTTATCTTCTCCCTCTTTTATATTTACAACAAGTATATTTTTATATTCTTCAAAGGAAACTCTAACAGCGGGCTGGCAATTATTAGCTATGTCTTGAATCTGAGATTTAAGTTTATTTGTTATGTATGCACCCTTTATTTCCTTAGTGTCTGTTATCCCAAGAAATATTCTACCACCTGACGAGTTGGCAAAAGCAACAAGTTCTCTCTCAATATCGGATAGGGATTCTTTGAATTCTATTCTATAACCTTCGCCCTCTTCCAGAACTAATTGAAGTTCTTTTTTGTTCATATTTTTTCTAAAATGGATTGAAAATCCATCCAACTGCAAATTTTTAATCCTGAATTAAAATTCAGTATTGGTTCTTGGCTTTGCTCTTGCTCTTTTTTATAACTATAAAACTTCTTTCTGAGATTTTTTTCTTCAGTAACAAAAATATCTGCGGCATTGGCATATATCATATGTCTAAAATCACCCGTATTTGAACCACCGGGACCGTTTGGATTTGATGAATCGTGCCGCTAAAGAATCGTCTACCTCACTTTCAACCTCTCCCACACAGTGGAGAGGAATGAAATTGCTTACCCGCATTTTACATCCACACAGGTAGAAAATATATACGGGTTTTACCTTCTTCTACCCTTGCAAAAAAATCTTTTGTGAGAACAAATGCCTGCTGGACAGGGTATTTCTTAAGAAAATATCTTATGCCTTTCGGTAGAGCAGGGGATTTAAACGGCCTGTATTTTATTTCCACAGGAACAGGATTTTGTCCCATAATTATAAAATCTATCTCGTTTTTGGATAGTGTGCGCCAGAAACGCAATTCCTCAAGCGTTTTTAAATTCTTGATTAGCTGGGTAAAAACATAGTTTTCAACCAGCGCTCCGGCATCAACCCGCGTCTCCGGCGCCTCGAAATTTTTTGTCGCCACATTTCGCAATCCGTTATCAAAAAAATATATCTTTGGCATTTTTATAATTTCCTTACGCCTGTTTGTAAAATATGGCGGGACGAAGTGTGCTATGAAGGTATTTTCAAGTACAAAGACATACCTTTCTATCGTGTCCCTTGCGGTTTGAAGGTCCGCGGTTATGCTGTTATAATTGAGAAGATTGCCGACCTGAAGGCTGAGCACCTGCAGAAGATTGTTGAACGCAGTCACATTATCAATGCGCATTAAATCCTTTATGTCTTTTTTCACATAAGTATTATATATTTCCGTAAGATATACGACCTTTTTTTCGTAGCCAGGCTCAAGAACTGTGCGTGGATAACCGCCGTATATGGTAAATTCCTCAAAAAGTCTTTTAAAATCATCTGCGTGAAACTTTAGTTTTTCAAAATCTGGCTCAATCCCTTCAGTGCGGATTTTAAACAGATTATTTTCAAGCAGGAGATTGTAAAAAACTTTTTTCTCTTTAAAAAGAAGGAATTCAGAAAAATCCAGCGGATAGACCTCAAACAAAATTTTTCTACCGGCAAGGGAATCTTTAAATTTCTTTCTTATCTCAAAAGTTGAGGAACCGGATACAATCAACTTAATATTTTTATGGTGGTCCCCTATTATTTTTAGAAAATTTGAAGGATTATCCAGATGCTGGATTTCATCAATAAAAATAAATGTTTTTCCTTCAAGATTGACCCCAATGCTTGAAAGATAAGACAAAAATTCATTAGCACCGCCGTTTAAAACCTTCAACAAAGAAAGGTCTTCCAGGTCAAAATAATAGATGGATTTTTCTTCTATTCCATTCTTAAGGAGTTCTTCTTTTAAAAGCTGCAGTATGCAAGTTTTTCCAACCTGTCTTGCACCCACCACCACTATTATCTCTTCACCAAACAAAAACTCCTTTATTTTATCAATTATTTTTCTTGGGTATAACTTATTGCTTGACAATTGCAACATTTTAACCTCATTATTTTTATACAATTATATCAAAAAAATTAAGTTATTTTAATACAATTATATCAAAAAAATTAAGTTTTGTCAAGAAAAAGTGGATTTTTTCGATAAATCGCAGAGTAAACTCTGCACTTCCAGAGTGCCTACTTTTGGCCACTACTTTGCTAAAATATCAGGGCGGTTGATTTCTACACCGCAGCATTCCACAGAGAGCATTGGCCAACCAGGGACCACACTTATAACTTTTGTTTCTTTCGGAAAAGCGATAATTGTATCTTCGGATTTGGTACCAGTGACAGAGGGGTTCCATGCGAATGCCTGATTCTCCTGCACAACCTCTTTGCAAACTAAAGTTCCCTTGTAATCCCTGCCCTCATATCCTGTTGCACCGCCCTGATGATGAAGTTTCCATTCGTTTGCAAAGCCGGTTTCTTCATAGGCCTGAACAGCACATCTGAAAATTTCCGAAATATTTGCTCCTGGCTTTGCGCAGGAAATAAAACAGGAATCAACTTTCACCACTGCATTGTGTTTACGGCACAGCTCTGCAGAAATTTTGCCAAAATGGACCAGACGTGTAAGCGAGACAATCAATCCCCACTTTCTGCCGCATAGCACAACCATAACATATTTTTTTATTTTTTTATCTGTTGGAATAGGGTGGCGGTATTTGCTTATGCGGTCATCAGCCGCGATAAGCAGAACTGTGGGGATTATTCCCTTTGCCAGTAAATCCTCAGCAAGTCTTCCTGCAATTTCATTTTCAGTATCACCAATTCTAATTGAGCGGCAAACTTTTCCCACTGATTTACCACACTCAACACCCAGCCATTCATAGCGAATGACTTCCTCAGAGGTAAGCGAATAACGCAGACGGGCGAACTTTTTGTCAATGAGATTTGCCCCACCCAGAGGAGCATCGGTTCCCAGTTTGCCCAGGGGGCAGATTTTCTTAATAATTACAAGGCGTTTATCTTCTTCACACCACATATGGGATGCAAAACTGAAATTTGCAGAGTATCGTGCGATTTCTTCATTTTTAATGCGTTCTGATTCTATGTTATTTGTGATGATGTAATTCTTATTCTCTGTTGCCAGCACTGAAGCCACGCCAAGGTCACTTCCCATCACTACATGGTTGTCCCCACCACCTGTAATCCAGGCAAAATTGGACTGGCGGGAAAGAAGGACACCTTTTAAATTCTGTTCCTTAAGAAAATTCCTGACCCGTTTCTGTTTAACTTGAAATTCATTCATATATTCTCATCCTTCCTTTCTTTCAATTACATTCAGCAATTAATGGTCCGGCAAGTTCTTTCAAAAAGAATAATTTTCCTGGTAAAGTGGGCATAAAACTTGAAGGAATCCAGATGTTTGGTTTATGTCTTAAGCTGACCCATAATGATAAGCCCTGCCACATCATTCCCCTTCCCAATGTTCCATCGCAACCACCGATAATATAATCTGCTTTAAGAAAAATCCCCGGGCCAATTGTGTTTGCAAAAGCAGGAACAAGAGTGGTTCTACTTTTAAAACTGGTAATTGCATTTTGCTCGATGGTTAAAGGATGGAGCTTTGCTCCAAGACGGTATTCCTGTTTTTGCCACGCCTTAACACTTTTAAATTCTTTAGCAAAATGCGGCTCCCAGAAAGCAATATGAAAAACCCTGCCAATTCCAAAAACAACAATTAAATCTGCTCCTTCCTTTCTTAATTTTTTAATTTTTTCCGGGTAGGTTGGTAATAATTTTCTGGTAGCAAAATTTCTTTGTCCTTCAGGAATGGTAAGTTTTCCTAAAGGATTATAAAATGCATACTCCATTGCATATTGAAAAGCACCGGTATTGTTAGATGGTAAAGTGTTTCCTTCTTTATCGCTCCATTCATCCATATTAAATCCATAAACATGGGAACAGGAAACATTCCATTCTTTTAAAAAATATATCGCCCATTTATACATTCCCATTGGTCCCACCGGAAGAATAAAAATTAATTTTTTATTCTTTTGTTTTGCTTCTCTTATCTTGAAAGCTATTTCATGTCCCATCTTTATATCAAATTCTTCTAATGTCTGGCAGGAAACCGGAGCAAAATCCTTATTCCACCAGACCTGCCTTTTTCCAATCTTTGATGGTTCATCAATGCACTGGTCAAGTTTCTTTAAATCCCATCCTTCAGGAAAAAATTTTTCCAGCAGAGAACCTTTTAAAGTACTAATTAAATCAATCTTCATCTCTCCCCCTTTCGCTTTAGCTATAGCATAATTATTTTGTCTTTTGAGCCTTCAAATCTTTACCGACTTGAATTGCGGTAAATAGTTTTTATTTTTCAAAAACAGTTCCTGCACCATTTTCTTTATCTCGGCAAGCGAAAGCACTGATGCAGAAAGCGGGTCATAGGCAATTGCGCGAAATGCAAGTGTCGGGTCGCCTGTAAGAGCAGATTCAACAGCCATTTCTTCAACTGCAATACTTATATTATTCAATGCAGCGCACTGCGGTGGAAGTTCGCCAACATGTATAGAATTGAAACCCCGTTTGCTAGCCACCACAGGAACTTCTACGCAGGCATCATAAGGCAAATTGGGTATAATTCCTTTATTTGGTACGTTGCCATTAAATTCAAAAAGTTCCCCGCCCATATAGGCATTGATTATTGAAGCAGCATATTCAAGTCCTCTCTCCAGAGATATTGGCGCTCCCTTATCAAACCATTTCTTTACTTCTTTTTTCCATGTTTTTGCCTTCTTCAGGTAGTATTTCAATATGTAAGCATACCCCCCCGGATTCCAGCCAGTGCCATAAGTGCAATATTTTTTAATTAAGTTTGGGCGATTGCGGAACCACCAGTTGTATTCTGAATTGTGGCCACTGGACTCAGTAACATAGTAACCAAGGTGAAGGAACATTTCATTGCGTACAATTTCTTCGTTATAGATCTTTTTATTTGTTTCTATGACCTTGTGCAGTAAAGGATAAGCGTCTTTTCTGTTCTTTTCAAATTTTATGAACCATGCCTGATGATTTATGCCGCCGCATAAAAATGTAATCTGGTTCATAGGAGCTTTTATCCAGCCTGCCATCTGCGCGGCTGTTCCCTGCACACTATGACATAAACCTGTAAGTTTGATGAATGTCTTTCTCTGCATTGCCCGGCATAACATTGCCATAGGATTTGTGTAATTAAGAAGAATTGCATTTGGACACAATTCCTCCATATCCTTACATATACTTACCATAACAGGAATTGTGCGCAATGCCCTAAAAACACCCGAGACACTTCTTGTATCACCAATACAGGTATTGATTCCGTATTTCTTTGGAATTTCAATGTCATGTCTCCATACCTGCACTGGTGCAGCCAGAATTGTGCAAAGTACTGCATCAGCACCATTGAGCGCTTCTCTTCTGTTCATTGTTGCGATAACTTTAGCAGGATATTTCCCTCTATTAACAATAATCTGTACTGCCTTCCGAGCAAAATCAAGCCGTTCCTTATTGATATCCATAAGAACCAGCACCAATAAAAACAATTCTCGGCATCAAAGTCCTCCTTTATTAAAAAAGTTCTATGTTTAAAATTCTTAACTTAGAACTTCTCTATGCAGTGGCATTTGCCACCTACTGCCTTCTTTCTTTTTGATATTATTCTATCAGATTTTCCAAAAAAGTCAAGCAGGATGTTAGCTAAATTTTAAAAGTGCACTAAATTCAAGTCAGTTTTTTTAACTCTTTGGGTGCCTAATAATTCTTTTTCATACCAGAATCTGACTTCTACCAGGTCTGTTTCTTTATCAAGGAAGAAGCGAAGTTCAACTTCTCTTTTCAAATAACTTTCAAAAAGAGTTTTAGATCCTTCATCTGTGAATCTTTTGTGTAGTTGTTCTTTTATGACTACCTCCTTTCTGGAGAAGCACAGGAGAGGTAGGGGAACAAATCTCGACCCCGATATAACATCGGGGCGACCTCACGGCATAGGTATTGACTGTTTTTTAATGAAATCCCTGATTTTATTTAGCGTCCTGTCTCCACATCGGCCTTAGGTTTTGTTATACGCAGGTCTCGGCATAGCATAATGGGGCTCTGCCCCCTTAAGATACCCCCTACTCTACTCCATTCTCTGTTTTTGTGAAGAATGTAGTAAGTTCTTCAAATAAATTACAGAGGAGGGTTAAATGAACGTATTTTATTCCATAAGCCATTTCCAGACCGGCTTAAATATGATTTTTTTGCCCTGTATTTTTTCCTCTCCTTCTTCCTCAAAAGTTATAACAGTTAAATTGCTGCACTTCAGGTTTTTCCCTGCTGAAAACAGGGAATTTACTTCCCTTTTTTTCGTCTCAAAATTTTGGAGGCTTGTATAGACCTGCACCAGATTTTTTATCCTATTCCTTTCCTTAATAACAAAATCCACTTCCCTTTTTTCATGGTCCTGATAATAGAATATTTCAGAGAAAGGATTCCGGTTTTGTCTTTGCTTTAATTCCAGGAAAACCGTATTTTCAAGGATTCTCCCCCTGTCCTCGCTGAACCTGAACCCGAAGGCGCTTCTCAAACCGTTATCCACAATATAGACTTTGCGCTTCGTCTGCAGCTGTTCTTTCACGGAAAAGGAGAATCTCCTCAGGAAGAAAAAAAGTCCGATGTCTTCCAGGTAGGCACTGTAATGTATCAGCGTCTTTTTTGTAAGGGGGTGGGTCTGCTTGAGCCATTTCCATATATTGTTTTGGGAGAAAACATTACCCACGTTGGTAGAAAAATACTTTATCAATTCCCTTATAACAGCCTCGTTCCTGATTCTGTACCTCTCTATCATGTCCCGGAAAAACATAGTGTTCAGGTATTCTTTAAGAATGCGGACTTTCAGGTTCTCGCTCTTTTCAAGAGCAACCTCAGGGAATGACCCGGTTTCAAAATATTCTGCGAGCATTTTTTTCACGCCGAACCTTTTTGAGGAGTAAACCAGATTCTTGTCTACGGAAGCGTCAATGCCCTTAGCTCTTATGAATTCCTTAAAAGAGAACGGCAGAATCTCGAAATTCAACGCACGCCCCCGCAGGTTTGTGGCGATTTCCTTACTTAAGAATTTCGAAGAAGAACCTGTAAGGAATAGGCGGAAATTCCCGGTATCGTATATTCTCCTGATTCCGAGTTCCCAGTCCTTCACATTCTGGATTTCATCAAGAAATGCGTAATTCATCTTTCCGTACAGGTGCGGGTACAACTCAAAGTAACACTCAGATATAGTCTGCAGGTCAGACGCCGTGCACGGCAAAAGGCGGGGGTCATCAAAACTTATATAAAACATTTTCTCAGGATTAATTTTTGCCTGCACTATCTTCTTCATAAAGGAATATAAAAGGAAAGTTTTCCCACTGCGCCTGGGACCGCTCAAAGTAATGATTTTTGACGAGTCCAGAGGTATTTCTACATCCCTCTCTACCAACGGCGGTAATGGAAATTCCTGGTTTTCCCGGATAATCTGCTTCACTGTTTCTTTATCCATGACACACTCCTTTAGGATACCACTTTTGCCTAAAAGTGGTATCCTAAACAATACCACATTATCTTTATAAAGTCAAGCAAACGCAATTTTTTTGTTAAAATATATATAGATACTTAACCCCGCCTACCCCACTCGCCCCTTGAGCCCACTCTACGACTTGCAAGGTTTTACGCTCACAACCGATTTTCGCTCCAAGCCTTCCCGACCCTTCGGGTGCGGGATTTCGCTTCGCTCAACATTCCGCTCAAAACCGTTGTGCCTGCCCTTTCAGGTCAGTCCGCTTAATGATTGCCTTTCATCTCGCTCCTCTCACTTCCACTTCCCCTTCCAGAGGGCCTAATTTCGGCAGAGTGCTGCTCCAGAGCACCTACTCGGCTACTTTCGGCAGGCAAACATTACAAAGCCCTGGCAAGTCTGATGTATGTCCCGCACTTCCCTGCCTTGTGGTCAATAACGCCAAAAAGTCAAGCAGGATTGACAATTTTTATTAAATGTGCTATAATACTTTGTGATGAAGAAACAAAAGGGGTTAACACTTGTTGAAGTTGTAATTTCTGCAGCAATCTTTCTGGTTTCCATCTTCGGAATTATTTATCTATTTCCCAGAGGAATGCATGCACTGGCAAGAGCAAGGGAACAAACACAGGTAACCAACCTGGGCCAGGAAAAGATAGAGGAAATCAGGAATATTCCTTACTTAAATATTACAGCAGGCGACTCGTTTACAACTCCTCCCTATAAAAACAATACTCTTTCCGATACTGTAGCACTAGAGAGCTTATATGTCGGACGCACTGTAACCGTTGAATCAGTGGATGACCCCAGAGACGGAACAGGAGCGGCTGATGTTGACGGTGATGTGCACGACTATAAAAAAATAGGGATAATTCTCCAGTGGAATTCCAGAGGTGAAAACCATGAAATTCAGTTGTCCACGATTGTCACCAAAAGATGAAAGTGAGAACACTCATTTTAATAGTTGTGGATTAACGCTCGCCGAGGTAATTATTGCCTCTTCCATGTCTGTTGTAATTATAGCTGTATCCCTAATTATTCTTATGAGCAATATTGGTTCGTATCAAAGAGGTTCCAGAAGGGTCGGTGTAGAGCAAAATGCTCAGCTTCAGGCTGAGAGACTCTCCAGAGAATTGCGCCAGGCAAAGAAGATAACCCAGATTACAGAATCAGGAGCCCACCCATTCTATACAAAAATCAAATTTACTACTCTTGAAGACAAGGAAATTTCTTATGTGTATGATGCAAACCGTAAATATCTCATACGCCAGGAGTCTGGTGTCAAAGATAAAATTATTGCACGTATCTTCCAGACTCATGATGACATTTCTTTTATTGGATATAAAGAAAACAATGATACAACCACAAACCCACAATTAGTGAGGGCGGTTAGAATGGCTCTAAAAGTTACTGATGACAAAAATGAAAATACATCCTCCTTAAGAACAATGATTTTTCTTAGGAACTAATATGAAAAATGAAAAGGGCGTTGTTTACATAATAGTTATTTTTGTAATTATGACAGTACTTGCTTTCAGTGCAATTTTTATAAGCTGGACAATTTTCAGCACGAGGTCAAGCCAGCGTCTTTCCTATTCAACCCGTGCATTGTATCTTGCCGATGCCGGAATTGAAAAAACAATATTCTATTTGCGCACAGACCCTGATAAAAATTGGTCAAACGACAATGCGAACCCACTCTTTGATGAATCTGGGTACAGGGTCAAGACATATGATGGCTCAAATGGATTTATAAAAGTAGAATCTACAGGAACGTTTCGGGGAGTGCAGAGAAAGATATATTCTGAAGTTACAAATTTTGATGCTGTATTCGAAAGCACCTTGTTCTCAGGTTCTTATATAAATGTTGAGGGAAATGCGACTGTGCAAGGAAAAGCTGTTGCCTCTGACACGATATATATCAGCGGCTCGGCGACCATCGAAACTCCTGTTGCACACACAAATGTCCCGTTGCCAAAACTTATTGACGAAGTCTATTATATAAACAAAGCGATTGCCAATAAGATGAACGGAAACAATGGTGCTAACGGAAATTATTTTCAGGGTGGCTCGCCGACATTCTCTTCATTGAATGGAGTAATATTCATTGATGAAAATCCGGATGGTTCGCCTGCAGACATTAAAATTTCTTCGAACATCTCAACTGATGCTGCGTGGGCTGATTCAACTTATTTTATCGTGTACGGAAATTTAAAACTTAGCGGTAACATAAATTTTAAAGGATTGCTTTATGTCACAGGAGACCTTCAGATTACAGGAAATGTGGAAACCGAAGGTCCGCTTATTGCTGGTTCTATATCAAAAGTTGGGGGTTCCACAACCCTTCAATCCTGGTACAACCCTGCTTATGCAGACCCTTACGGATTTCAATCCGGTGTTATGGCAATTAAATGGAAAGAACTTGCACCATAAATGCCTGCGCAAGTAAGCAAGTGATTGCTCCGGGATTGCCCGCACCAATCATTCTTGCGTCAACTTTTGTAACAGGCATAATTTCCATTGATGTATTCGTCAGGAAACATTCATCTGCAGTGTAAATATTGTAACGGGTAAATGGTTTTTCTTCGACGGGAATGCCAAGTTTCTCTGCAATCTCCATCACTACTTTTCTCGTAATTCCTTCCAGCACCCCAAGATATGAAGGGGGTGTCACAAGAGAAAAATAATTAGAACTCCTGGTCCTTAACTCATGACTCACGACGAATATATTCGAGACTGTTCCTTCTGTTACATAACCGTCTTTATTCAGAAGAATTGCTTCAAATGCACCGCGGGATTCAATTTTCGCCATAATGCCACCCAGAAAATTCTCACATTTTATCTTCGCATCTATTGCTTGAGGAATGTTGCGCTGAGTGGGAACTGTTAAAATCTCAACACCATTTTCATAATATTCTCTCGGATAAACAGTCAAAGGTTTAACAATTACAATTAATCCGTTTTCTCTGGAAAATGAGATTCGAATATAAACATCTCTAAGGTCACTCTTCTCAATTGCTTTTTTAATTTCCTTTTCTATCTTTTTAAATGGAGGTAAAATAAGGTTGAGCGCTTTTGCGCTCTGTTCAAACCTTTGGAGATGTTCCTGAAGTTTAAAAATTCTTCCGTTATATGTCCTGAGACTTTCAAACACTCCAT
This sequence comes from Candidatus Desantisbacteria bacterium CG1_02_38_46, assembly GCA_001871015.1. Taxonomy (GTDB): domain Bacteria; phylum Desantisbacteria; class UBA1551; order UBA1551; family UBA1559; genus UBA1559. The sequence goes on along the minus strand of MNUO01000054.1, from coordinate 527 downwards.
TTCCCATAGGCTCAGAAATATTTTGTCTAAGCATTTTTATCATCACCTGTATCAAAATGAAACATAGTGAAACAACTCATCTTGTAAATTTTTCTGCCTTCTTTATCAACTCCTTTGCTTCTTCTTCAGATGATGCTGAGGTTATAATCATCAAGCCTTTAGGAGAAACTTCAGCAAGGATAGTTTCTAATTCCTGCGGAGCAATATCAATATAAACAAGTTTTCCTGCCTGCTGGATTCTTTTTATAAGAGAAACCCACTTTGTCATAGGGCGATTACCATCTCCTGGTTGCCACTGAATCCCGCCAAGTGTCGGAATTTCTAACAGTAAATCGAGATGCGGTATGCATTGCGGGCCATCAAAATGAAATATTGGGTAGCGTATAGAAAATTGGGTCTAATAAGTTCCAAAAGGGCTCTTTGAAAATTAATGGAAATTATAAAGGAAATTTCACCCTTTTCTGTTAATTGAATTTTCACCCCTCTCCCTTTACTTCTCCTTTAGATTATACACCTTTTTGCCTTTT
>MNUO01000098.1 GCA_001871015.1 Candidatus Desantisbacteria bacterium CG1_02_38_46 | reverse complement strand
AATGGATTTACAGGATTGCCGTTGACCCTGATTTCGTAATGAAGATGGGAACCAGTAGTTCTTCCTGTGCTTCCAACACAGGCAATAATTGTACCTTTTTTTACAAATTGACCTGCACTTACCAGATTGGAAGAGTTATGTCCATAATAAGTGGAAATTCCTCTTCCATGGTTAATTATAACCAACTTTCCATATCCTGCATTCCAGCCACTGAATTCTACAGTTCCATCAGCAGCAGCACGGATGGATGTACCCTCTAAAGCAGCAATGTCGATACCCGAATGAAACTCTCTTACTCCATGTAGTCGCCTCCAACCAAAACGTGATGTAATCCATCCACGAAGTGGCCAGCGGTTTGGCGTAATTCTGACAACAGAAAGTTGCGTTTGCAGGTATTTACTTAAATTCTGCAGCAAATTTTTCTGTTGATTTATTTCTTTTTTTAATGTATCTATATCCTTATTCAGTTTCTCGGCAGGAAGCGGTGAAGATATATCTAAATTTCTATCAGGGCCACCCTGGCCAAGATTCTTTGATGCTTGCGAAGATGCAATTGGATTTGGTGCAGAAGGAATCGCGCTCTGTTTTAATTTTTTCGACAACCCTTTTACACTCGTCCCGAGGTTTCTCAATTCCTGAACTTCTTTGCGCAAACTCTCAACCTCATTGGAAAAATAAATAATTTTTTGAGTCTGCTCCCTGTACAATTCTTCTTTAAAGCGTAAATCTACCACTTCTTCTTTCAAATCCTTGTGGTTTTTTATAAAAATAAATGTGGCAAGAACCAATATCCCCATAAGAACAATAAAGGAGTTATTTAACCAATGAGGTATTTTGAGATTGAGTATTTTTCTCTGGTTATTCGGTACAATCAAAACAGTAAAAAATTTCTTCATTCCCCTCTCCCTCGTACTAAATTTAATGTCCTCCTTGCATATGCTAAATTTTATATAACTCGTTTAGGCGTCTGTGAGGGTCAAGTTGCTTAACACCTTCAACCGGAAACGTGTGAATAGTGTTCCACGTATCTACCCACTAATTCTCGGATAATCCTCTGGTACTTTGTGTGGGATTGTTTTGCAGTGTTTTTAAGCGTTTCTACATTTGATTTTTTTAAATACAGTGTAACCTTTACTTTTTTTTCAGACGCCATTAACTCTTTAGGAGATGGTAAAAAATCATCCACCCTAGTTAATTTCCCAATAGGCATATCTAAACTAACTCTTTTCTTCATAATACTTTCCCCCTTTTCTCCAGTATCCTGCACCTATTATTCTGATTTTATTGCTACGGTATGTAAATCTTACAGTGACAATCTTATCATCTACTTTTCCAATACAGAAATATCTTTCTTCCTTTTCGCTATGTTTGGAATCAATAAAAATTTTTCTTTTCGGGTCCAAAAATACTCTTAATGCCTTGGTGAAATCAATCTTATGTTTTGAAATATTGTCTCGCTCTTTTCTGGCATCCCAAATGAATTTGCTGAATTGCTTTTTCATCTATACATATAATTATACATATATTTTTGAATTTGTCAAGGGAAAAATTTGATTTTGATGGAATTAACTGGAAACGGTATTGCATTTGGGGTTCCAATGGTCTATTTAGGGACTTTTTCCCAATCCTCTAAGAATTTTTTTAATCCTACATCAGTAAGGGTATGTCTAAACAATTTCTGTACCACCTCAAATGGAATTGTAACAATATGGGCTCCAGCAAGTGCTGCCTCTACCACATGAATAGGATTGCGCACGCTTGCTACAATTATCTCAGTCTTAAATCCATAGTTTTTATAAATCGTCACAATTTGCCTGACAAGGTCCATACCTATGTGGCTTATGTCATCAAGTCTTCCGATAAAAGGACTCACATAACTTGCGCCGACCTTTGCGGCTATAAGCGCCTGGTTAGGACTGAATACAAGTGTAACATTTGTCTTTATTCCTTCTGAACTCAAAACTTTCACTGCTTTTATCCCTTCGGGAATGAATGGAATTTTTACTACAATATTCTTGTGAATCTTTGATAACTCTCTTGCTTCAGCAATAATCCCGTCTTTCTTAAGACTCACTGCCTCAGCGCTAATGGGTCCGTCAACAATCTTCACAATCTCACCGATGACCTCGCGAAAACTATGGCCGGTCTTTGCCACAAGTGATGGGTTTGTAGTCACCCCGTCAATAACTCCCAGCTCCTGAGCTTCCCTTATCTCATCCACCATTGCCGTATCGATGAAAAATTTCATGGTACCTCCTTGTCTAAACAATCTTTAATTAGTAAGTCAAACAACTTTTCCCCGGGGGCTAAACTACAGATTTCTTGAAGAACTGTATCCAGCCCTCTGGTTTTCAGCAGTAATTGCAGTTCCATTGCTTCCCTGTCCCCTGAATTATCATAAGTAAGTGCTGCCTTGATACCTTTCAAAAAATTTACAGGTTTAATTCCATATTCCAGCGCTAATCTTGCACCCCCGATAAGCCTGTCATCTGCTCCTAATTTTCTTATAGGGTCTTTGCCGACTCTAACAACTGTATCACCGAGTGCCTTATTGGAAAAACGATGTATTAAGTCGTTCACATGGGACTGGTAATCTACAGGATTAAAAGAATGTTTTTTAATTAATGCCTGCCCAGACTCGTTCATAATTGCACCCAGCACAACATTGCGAATTTCCTGGTCACTTACTGACTCATAAATATAGGTGTAACCTTTTTTATATCCCAGGTATGCAGCAATTGCATGTCCTGCATTGTGGGTAAATAGTTTTCTCTCTTCGTAAGCATGAAAGCTGTCAATTGGTTTCATCCCCTCAATCTTGGGAATTTCTCCTTTAAAACCGAGTTTGTCTACAGGCAACTCCTTATATGCTTCAGCAAGAATGAGCAATGGGTCGGTCGAACTTAATTCAACTGGAATCACTGGCACCATCCTGCTTACAACTGCTTCCACAAAACCAAGTTTCTCATCTGCATACTTCTGGTAAGAAATCCAGATGGACTCGTGAACCATCTCCTTGAATATTTTCCTTACATTCATCAGGTTCTCACAAATAATAATATTGAGTGGTGAAAAATTACCATTTTTTATTCTTTTCTCGAAACCCCTTGCAATTAAAGGTGCCACAAATCTCAGAGTATTTGCACCAACAGCAGTGGCAAGAAGGGATGCCGTGGAAATTTCTCCTGCTACGGTGTCCGCATCTCTTGCATTTACACAGCGGATGTTTTTAATCACAATTTCATAGGGTTTGTCACCTATTATCCTGAGAGTATAACTTCTCTTCTGGTTGAGTAAATTTATGATTTCATTTCTAATTTCCACAAATACAATTTCATATCCAGATTCATAGAAAAGTTGACCTAAAAAACCACGCCCAATATTGCCTGCTCCAAACTGCACAACCTTTTTCATTTTTAAAAAAGTAGCCTGTCCCCTTTTTCACGCTTTAGCAAATCTCCAAGTGTAACTGTATCTTTTTCCTGGCTATTGATGAAATGCGATATTTCATGCTTCTCCTGGTCTTCAATAAACTGTTTCAGGCTCAACTCAATCTTTTTCTGTTTTGGATTAACCTTGATAACCTTCAGGTCGAGAACCTGTCCGGGAGAGATTACCTCTTCGGGTTTGCTTACATAATTCTTGCTCAATTCTGAAACATGGATGAATCCTTCCATGCCATCTTCCAGCTGGACAGAAGCTCCAAAATCATCCATCTTTATAACCTTTCCCTTTACATTTACTCCTTTCTTATATTTATCCCAGGGTGAATTAATTAATTGTTTTGCTCCAAGTGCAATTTTTTTATTTTCCTTATCAACACTCAAAACAACAGCTTCAACTTCTTTACCCCTCGAGAACACTTCAGACGGATGTTTGACCTTATCATCCCAGCGTATATCTTTAAGACGAATTAAACCATCTATGCCTTCTTCTAATCTAACGAAGGCACCAAATGAAGTCAATTTCACAATTTTACCCTTTACTTTTGTGCCTGGAGCATACTTTTGAGCTGAAATAAACCATGGGTCTGACTGAATCTGTTTCAACCCGAGTGCAAGTTTCTTCTCTGCGACATTCAGAAAAATAACCACAAGGTCAAGTTCATCTCCTTCTTTGACCAATTCTGAAGGATGTTTTATTGTCCTCTTCCACGAAAGGTCTTCAAGTCGCACCAGACCTTCAATGCCCTCATCAATTTCCACAAAGACACCGAATGGAGCAATTTTCATTACTCCTGCCTTAACTTTTGTACCAACCGGGTATTTCTTCTCTATTTCATTCCATGGGTCAGGCTTAAGCTGACGGATACCCAGGGATATCTTGTCCTCATCTTCATTGAAATCTAAAATTTTGACTTTAATTCTATCTCCCTTTTTCAAAAGTTCTTCAGGCTTCCTTCTTCCCCAACTTAAGTCATTAAGGTGAACTAACCCATCAATCCCCCCTAAATTTATGAATGCACCAAATGGCGTCAATGTGCTAACCACTCCTTCTCTAACTTCTCCAACCTTAAGCGATTTGAAAAATGCTTCTTTCTGTTTTTTCCTCATCTCATCCAGAAGAGCTTTTCTGGAAAAGACAACATCATGCTTTTTTTTGTCAAGTTCAATTATTTTTAACTCCATCTTTTTCCCGATGTATTGGTTAAAATCTCCTGATTTTTTCATCTCAGATGCAGAAAATGGAAGAAATCCCTTTATCCCATCCACATCAATGGTAAAACCCGATATTTTCCCAGCAGTATTTTTGCAAACACCCGTTACCTTACCATTTATCGATTCGTTCTTTTCAAATGAATGAACGATTCTCTCCCATACAAGAATGAGCACTGCCTTTTCATAAGAAAGAAACATTTTCCCTGATTCATCTTCCTTGTCTAACAGGAAAACATCAATTTCATCACCGTTTTTAATCTCTGACAGCACCTTTTTTCCTTTTTTGTAGAATTCAGAAATTGGAATGATACCCTCGGATTTATAACCGATATCGACCAGTATTTCTTCTTTGCCAATATGAACAACCTTACCCTTAATAATGCTTCCCTCTTTCAAATCCTTGGCCCTTCCCATAGTTTCTTCATACTCTTTATTTAGATTTACTATTGAGTCCATTTCTTTGTTCCTCCTACTTTTTTTATTGCGACATTTTTTCGACGTTTAGTTACGAGCAACAAGGTTCTGCAACGAAGTTGCAGGTTCTTACAACTTCTTTAACCGCGGAAAGCGGTGTGGATGTACCAGAGACTAATCCAATACTCTTCTTACCTCTAAGCCAGTCAGGACTTAACTCATCCGGAGATTCAATCTGGTATGTGGTCACACGTGCCCTGCAAATCTCAAAAAGTCTAGAAGTGTTTGCACTATTACGACCCCCTATTACAAGCATTAAATCTACGCTTTTAGCAATCCGCCGCGCCTCCTCCTGACGTTTTAGTGTATGAGCGCAAAGAGTATTGTAGACCTTTAATTCAAAGCCCTTATCAAGTATTGATTCAATTACACTTTTAAAATTTGATAATGATTCCGTAGTCTGTGTAATTACACCTATTTTTTTAAATTTAGGCAATGATTTTAAATCTTCTGTTTTCCCGATTACTTTTCCCATCCTTTTAATCCCGCCAATGATTCCCCTTATTTCCGGGTGAGAGCTTTTTCCCACAATTATCACCCTGTATCCCTGTTTTGCCAGCAGTTCTGCAAGTCGCTGGCTCCTCAAAACATAGGGGCAGGTAGCATCTATAATGAATAATTTTTTCTTTCGGGCTTGCACAATAATTGATGGGGCAAGACCGTGTGAAGGAATAATGAGTATACCGGTCTTAATATTTTGCAGGGAGTGGATTACTCTTACACCTATATCCTTTAATTTCTTTATAGCTCGGGGGTTGTGAATCAGGGGTCCAAAGGTATAAATAGGTTTACCGGGATTTTCCCTTAAAGCCTTCAGGGTTAAACCCATCGCCCTTTTAACGCCGAAACAAAAACCCACATTTTTAGCAAGTTTAATTCTCATACTAATGCTTTCAGGTTAGAAGTTATTTCCTGAGCAATTAATTCATAGGTTTGCTTACATTCAGGCATCTGGAAAAACTTATCTAATTCAAGTGGTTTTCCAAAACTGACTTTCAATTTGTGAAAATGGATAAACTTCGCATTCCTGGGTAAAATATTATTTGTACCCCTCATTAATGCCGGGACCGCTTTTACTTTTGATTTATATATAATCATTCCGACACCTGGCTTTGTGGGTAATATCGCTTCCGCCTCGCTCCTGGTTCCCCCTGGAAAAATCAGCAAAGGTTCTTTCCTGGTTAAAAGAGCAAGGGCCCGATTCAGGGAATATCTGTCAACTATCCCTCTGCGCAAAGGGAAAGCTCTGAAGGACATGATGAGCCAGCGAAAAAGGACGTTTCTAAATAACTCCTTCTTTGCGATGTAATTTAATTCCTGCGGTGCTGCTATCCCCATTACCACAGGGTCTATATAACTGGTATGATTCGTCACAATAATAACTGCTTCATCCCTGGGCACATACTCTTCACCAATGATTTCCATTTGAAAAAGAATACGAAAGGATAACCGTAAGAAAAAATGCAGTATTGAATACAACACCCGCCTCAGATGCGCTCTTTCAGCTCTAATCATTTTAAATCCGTGGTGTCAGGTCTTGACATGTAACTTGGGACTTTAGTCCTGATATTTGAACAACTTGTAACTTGGGACTTTAGTCCTGATATTTGAACAACTTGTAACTCAGGACTTTAGTCCTGATATTTGTCATTTGTCAACTCAGGACTTTAGTCCTGATATTTGTCATTTGTCAAGACCTGACACCTTTGAACAACTTCTTTAATTGTCATATTTGTAGTATCTATGAGAACAGCATCTTTTGCCTTTCTGAGGGGTGCTATATCCCTTTCACTATCTCTTTTATCCCTTCTAATTGTATCCTGTAAAACCTTTTTAAAAGTGGCAGAATACTCTTTCTCCTTTAATTCCTTATATCTACGCTTTGCACGCACCATAATTTTAGCATCAAGATAAAATTTCCTATGTGCGTTTGGAAAAATTATTGTCCCCATATCTCTTCCTTCTGCAACTATTCCACCTCTGTCACCCATTTTTCTCTGAAGAATTTTCATTCTTTCTCTAACCCCTGGCACAGTTGCAATAAAATGTGTATTATTGCTCACACTCGGGGCTCTTATTTCAGCAGAAACATCTCTATTGTCTAAAAAAACTTTCTCTCCCTTAAAAGAAATTTTAGTCTTTTCTGCCAAATTCACCAATGCTTTTGGACTTCTTAAGTTCACTTTTTTTCTCATAGCTTTTAGAGTAAGCGCGCGGTACATAGCCCCTGTGTCAAGATAAACATAACCTGACTTCTTTGCAATTTCTTTAGCTACAGTGCTCTTCCCTGAACCTGCGGGGCCATCGATTGCAATGATTAATCGTCGCTCACCTGCCCGCCGAAGCTTCAGCGTAGGCGGGTCGTCTTTTGCAATACTAATATCTGCTCCGAGTTTTTTCAATATTTTAGCAAATTCAGGAGAAGAAGTATTTATACATTCTACATCATGAATAGTTGTTTTGCCATTGGCACTTCCCCTTCCAGAGGGCCTACTTTTGGCAGAGTGCCTACTTTCGGCAATAAGGCCAGCAATGACAAGTGCCATTGCAGTGCGGTGGTCTGCATAACTATTCAAGTCTGCACCTTTTAATTGGGTTGGACCATTAATCACCATTCCATCTCTCAACTCCCTTATATCAGCACCCATCTTTTTCAGTTCAGTTACCATTGACTTAATTCTATCTGTTTCTTTAATCCTCAGTTCAATGGCATCTCGAATCACAGTTTTGCCTCTTGCCTGTGTTGCCGCAACTGTTAGAATAGGAATTTCATCTATTATGAGCGGAATAGATTTTCCGCGGATTGATATCCCCTTCAATCCAGAAGAAATTATTGAAATATCTGCAACAGGCTCCCCTCCTTCCATAGATTTATTGTCTAATTTTACATTTGCGCCCATCTTCTGCAACACTGAAAGTATTTCCATGCGGGTTGGGTTAATACCAACCTTCTTGATAAAAACTTCGCTATTTTTCGTTATTATCGCGCCAATTATAAAAAATGCAGCACTCGAAATATCGCCCGGGATTGAAATAACCCTGCCAGAAAGAGATGAATCTGGATTTAAAATTATATGCCGGCCTTTCACTTTTATATTTGCTCCGAAATATTTAAGCATCCGCTCTGTGTGGTCTCTGGACTTCTCGGGTTCAATCAATTCGATTTTTTTACCCGTATAAAGATGGGCAAGCAGAACACAGGATTTTAATTGTGCGCTGGCAATCTCTAATTTATGAGGGGAAGACAAAGGTTTCAAATTTCCGCCTCTTACATAAATAGGAGCATAATTATCCTGCCTTGCTTTTATTCTTGCTCCCATCTTCCGCAGAGGAAGGATTATCCTGCGCATAGGCCTGAAGCACAATGATTTATCCCCTGTTATACAGGAAGTCCAAGGTTGCCCTGCAAGAATCCCTGCAAGCAGACGTATGGTGGTTCCTGAATTACCCGCATCAATTTTCCCTTTTGGTTTTTTAAGGTATGGTCCCTTCCCTTCAATAATAATTTCTCTGTCACTGCAAGCAGAGTCCACTCTGCCACTACATTCCGACTCTATGACACTTATTTTTACACCCATCTGCCTGAACGCCTTAATAGTCCTGCGGGTGTCTTCACTATTAAGGAAATTTTTTACCCTCGTTATTCCTTTAGCGATTGCACCTAACATAACCGCACGATGGGAAATAGATTTATCTCCCGGAACATTTATTGTCCCCTTTAAAAAAGATTTCTTTACTGCTATGTTCATTATTTTAAAGAGTCCCTTTCTTTCTTTGCTCTGATAAGTTTCCTCAAAAGCATATCCCATTTCTCATTGGAAATTATTTCTTCAATTTGATTTGTAGTGGATTTAAATTTTCTTAAGGCATTCAAAATTTCCTTCTTATTGGCAAGGCAAATATCTCTCCACATTATTGGAGAACCGCAGGCAATTCTTGTGGTGTCACGGAATCCTCCACCAATGAATTCCTTAGTATTTTTATATTTTTTATTGAGATTGCACAGCACCTCGATTAATGAAACTGCAATAAGATGTGGCAGGTGACTTGTAAAAGCTAAAAGTTCATCGTGTTGCACAGGATTAATCAATAGGACACGCGCGCCAATTCCCTTCCACATTTCCCCAATTACTCTAAGGGCATTCGCATCGGTACTCGGAGTGGGAGTTAGAACACAGTTAGACTCTTGAAATAAAGTTGGTTTAGCGTTTTCTACACCGAAAGTTTCCAGTCCTGCAATGGGATGAGCACCTACAAAATGAATGCGTTGAGGCAGAAATCTTTCAATCTTTCTTATCAGTTGGCATTTGACGCTGCCCACATCAGTTATAATAGAGCCATCCTCAAGATATGGAAATGCCCGTTTTATCATCACGGGAATCAACCCTACTGGAGTAGCAACTATCACAAGTCCTGCATTTTTCAAACCTTTATCAAAATCAGTATATCCCTCTTCAATTGCGCCAAGAACTTTGGCCCTTCTCAGTTTAACTGGATTCCTGCCCAGACCAATAACCTTATCTGCCAGCCTCCTTTTCCTCAGGGCCATCCCTATGGAACCTCCGATCATTCCAACCCCGATTATACCTACAATCCCAAATTTCTTCACTTACACGCCTCTTCTTTTCAATATTTCCTCTGCAAGGATAAGGTCTTCAGGAGTGGTAATCTTTATATTCTGACCTGCCCCCATTTCTATTTTAACCGGGCACCCTAACCTTTCCACTAAACTTGCATCATCACTACCCAGAAACCCATCAGCCCTTGCTTTCTTGTGGGCTTTAAATATTAAATCATAGCTGAAACACTGTGGGGTTTGAATTGACCATAATTTGTTCCTCTCTAATGTTTTTTCAACGAATGATTTCCTGACAAGTTTAATCGTATCTTTTACCGGAACTGCCAGAACAACGGCTCCATCCTTTCTTATATTTCCTATACATTTTTGAATTAATACAGATGTAACAAGAGGACGAACTCCGTCATGAATCAGCACAATGTCTGGTTTCGTCTTTCCTATTTTAAGCAACCCATTATATACGGAATCCTGGCGAAATTTTCCTCCGGCAATTACTCCTGCAACCTTCTTAAATTTATATTTTTTCACCAGTCCCCGACAATAGGTTACTTTTTCAGCAGGCACAACAATTATTATTTCATCAACCAATGGTGATGTATCAAATACACTTATTGCGTGGACTAAAACTGGATTCCCAACCAATGACAAAAACTGTTTAAACGAGCCTTCATCGGAAAGTCGAATTCCTTTACCAGCTGCAACAATAATTACGCTAACTTTCATCCTCATCACCCCTTTCTGTCGAGCAAGCTCGACCACTACAGTAGTGGCCGAGTTTACTCTGCTCCAATGTAGTGGCCGAAAGTAGGCACTCTGGAAGTGCAGAGTGGACTCTGCTCCAATGTAGTGGCCGAAAGTAGGCACTCTGGAAGTGCAGAGTTTACTCTGCTCCAATGTAGTGGCCG
>MNUO01000018.1 GCA_001871015.1 Candidatus Desantisbacteria bacterium CG1_02_38_46 | reverse complement strand
GTGTCAAGGTATTAAAGAAAAAATAAATAGTGTGATTATTAAAAAAGTTCCAAAAAGAATAGCAGGGATGAAGGTCAGGGAAATCAGGACATATGACGGAATGAAATTCATCCTTGGTTCCTCGAATATTATTGGAGGGGAAGCATGGCTTTTGTTAAGACCATCAGGTACTGAACCACTCGTCAGGATTTACGCAGAGGCAAATAGTCCTGTAAAAGTTAGGGAAATGCTGAAAGCAGGAAAACAAATGATTGGAAGGAGGCAGGCATGAGAGTAATTCAGATTGTAATAATTTGCGTTATTATTGCTGGACTGGCATTCGGGATAGGCTATTTCATGGGAGCGATTAAAATTTCTGAAATGAATTCAAAGATTACCAGCTTAACTGAAGATTTAAAGGATAAGGAATTTCGTATTTTGCTTTTGCAGGCGAAAGACCATACAAGAATAGCTTTAGTAGATGTGTCAGAAAAAAACTTTGGAATTGCAAATCAGGAAATCAGCAGTGCCAGAGAAATCCTGTCCAGGGGTATGGAAGGTATATCAGAGAAAGTGAAGGTGAGTTTTGGCAGAATTGATTCTGCTCTTGTGGAGATTCAGGGCGACATGGATGCTTTAAATATTAAGGTGAAGGATAAAATAAATACAGTAATTGGCGAGATTGATAAAGCGCTGATGTCAGGCATTTAAAATGAAAATAGCGTACTTAAGCACATATCCTCCCAGAGAATGCGGAATAGCAACATTTGCAAAAGACCTGATTAATGCTGTAGAAAGTGTAGGTGGGTTGGTGAAATCCGAAGTTATCGCTGTTAACCAGGAAGAGGCGGCATATAATTATGAACCCCGCGTAAAAATTCAAATTAACGCAAATAACCTGAGGGAATATTTAGATTTAGCCCAATGGGTTAGCAATTCAAACATTGATGTAGTAAATGTCCAGCATGAATTCGGAATTTATGGAGGGCCAAGGGGAAAGAACCTCGTTTTCTTTCTTAGAACAGTTAATAAGCCCGTTGTAACAACTCTGCATACCGTACTTCCGAAACCTGGACCGATGGAGAAAATTATAATTAAGAATATTGCGGATTATAGCAATTATGTTGTTGTAATGGCAAATAAAGCAGTCCAGATGCTGAAGTATATATACAGAGTACCAGAGAAGAAAATCCGGGTTATTCCACATGGTGTACCAGATGTAAAACCAGTCTCAAGAGATACTTTAAATGAGTTTTTGAATGGATATTCTAACAGGATTATACTCTCAACATTCGGCTTGATAAGTGAAGGTAAGGGGATAGAGTATGCAATTATGGCAATGCCCAGGATTGTTCAGAGACATCCAAATGCCACTTACTTCATTATTGGTGAGACTCATCCTGAAGTAAGAAAGAAGGAAGGAGAGCGCTATCGGTTAAAATTAATACGATTGGTCAACAATTTAAAACTTGAAGACCATGTAAAATTCCACAACAGGTACTTAGCTTTAAGGGAACTTGTTCGTTATCTTCAGGCAACCAGTGTTTATATAACCCCGTATCTAAATCCTGACCAGATTACAAGCGGGACCCTTGCATATGCTTTATCCTGTGGCAAGGTTTCAGTATCTACGCCATACCTGTACGCCCGTGAAATGCTGGCAGACGGAAGGGGTTTTCTTGCCAAATTCAGGGATCCGGATTCAATATCTTGGGCTGTGAACAAAGTCCTTGATGACGGGCAACTGAAGAAAAGAATTGAGAAGAGGGCATACAATTTCAGCCGTCAGATGATATGGTCAAATGTAGGCAGGAAATATTTAAGTCTTTTTCGGGAAACACTAAAATGAGATTTACATTCACAGCAAAAAAATTTCCATCTATAAAATTGGACTATCTTAAAACTCTAACTGATGATATGGGATTGCTTCAGCACGGAAAATATTCTATTCCTGACAGGAAAAGCGGTTATACCACTGATGACAATGCCCGGGCATTAATTGTAGTGTTGAATCATCATAATTTGCTTAATGACGATGAAAGTGCAGATTTAGTAGGTGCTTATCTTGAGTTTTTACATTATGCTCAGAGGGAAGATGGGAAATTTCACAACCTTGTGGATTACCGCAGAGATTTTTTAGATGAGGAGGGTAGTGAAGATTCACAGGGCAGGGCATTGTGGGGTTGTGGATGTACGTTAGATGCAAAGATATACCACAATGTCCAGAAACTTGCCAAGGAATTATTTGAAAAAAGCGTTACATGGAGTCTTGATTTCAAATCTTTCAGGGCGAGGGCGTATACCATTTTTGGTCTTTATCATTATTACAGGAAGTATCCACAACAGGATATCTTAGAAAAAATGAAGTTTTTGCTTAAGCCCCTTGAAGAAGTTTACCAACGGGAATCGTCAAAGACGCAGGAATGGAAGTGGTTTGAACCCTACCTTACATATGATAACGCAAGACTTTCTCAGGCATTTTTCTGTCTTTATGAAGTCACAAAAGAAAAAAAATATTTACAGATTGGTCTTGAATCCCTGGAATTTCTTTCTAAATTGTCATTTGTTGATAATAAACTTGTGCTTATCGGACAGGAAAAATGGTATCAAAAAGATGGAAAGAAGTCGCTGTATGACCAGCAACCAATCGATGCAGCAGCAATGGTTGAGCTTAATTTTCAGGCATACAGGATTACAAAGGATAAAAAATACAAAGAAAAAGCGTTTGTTTCTTTTGAGTGGTTTTTAGGCAGAAATATCCAGAATGCTGTTATATATGATGAACAGGCAGGTGCTTGTTTCGATGGCCTGACTCCTGAAGGTGTAAATCTTAATCAGGGAGCAGAATCCACGGTTTCCTATTTACTTGCACGACTTAATATTGAGGAGATGATTCGTAATAGAAAATATTGAAAGGAGAAAATAGCTATGCGTTCAATAGTTATGATTTCTAGTTTCTCACCTCGTTTTTGCGGAATAGCAACATTTGTTGAAGAGGCTATAGAGTTTATCAAAAAAGCAGCTCCCGATGTAATGATTAATGTCATTTCGCATCTGGATGGCAGGGGAGAAAATGTCCATCCAATTATTGATTTAAACAAGGAGGACTGGTATAAACCGGTTGCAGAGAAAATTAAAGAATTGAATCCGGATGTAGTTCATATCCAGCATGAATATGGACTTTACAACTATATAAATAAGAGGGGAAAGATTGATTACAACCAGGGATTTCTCAAATTGCTTGACCGTATAAAAGAGTATCCTGTAATCATAGAGGCACATACAGTACACGGCAGGTTAAGAGAAAAAGAAGAATGGTTTATCTGGGAAGTTTTAAAAAAATGCACTGTTTTAATATTAAAGTGTAAATATCAGAAATGGAGGTTTTCCTGGACATTCAGAGAGAAAAAGAACAAAAAATTGTTGAACAAAGTCGCTGTTATTCCTCATGGAGCAAGAAATGATAGAAGATATGGAGATAAAGAGATAAATAAATTAAAAGAAGAATTGGGATTAAGTGAACTTATAGGCAGGCATATGGTCGGATTGGTTGGCTGGGTACAGAGTAATAAAAGATGGGATATTGTTCTTGATTTATGGGAGGAAATTGAACAGGTAATTTTTGGAAGGACCGGCGAAAACTGGTTTCTTTTTGCTGCCGGTGATATCAGGGATCCTGACCACAGGAAAGATTATGAGAAATACATAACGAAACTGAAGGAATTAGAAAAGAAAGGTATTGCAAAATATTTCAAATTTGAGCCACGCGGAGTTCTCTATTATAAAGTGATGGCAATATGTGATTTCGTAATCCTTCCATCTGTAGACGAAACACAATCAGGGACCCTTGCCCGGATTATTGCTTTGAATAAACCATATATAACTACAGCTCCTCTGGAAGGACTTACTTCCCAAACAATTGAGAGTAATGGAGGGTTGCTTTTTACTGATAAGGAATCGCTGAAAAGAAATATTATCAGGCTTGCCTCAAGCGAGAGTTTAAGGAGATATTTAGGAAATAACCTCAAATGGTATCTTGAAAGCAGAGTTAGCTGGGAAATTGTTGTTCAGCAATATTTTGATGTATACGAAAGAGCACAGAAAAGAGATGTAAATTTTCCTGCGATTTTTTAATAGCTAAGGAAATTATACCAGAAGTGTTGTAACTCAAACCTTTAGGTTTGATATCAGGACTAAAGTCCTGAGGTACAGCATGTCAGGGCTAAAGCCCTGAGCTACGGCAGGTCAGGACTAAAGTCATGAGGTACAGCATGTCAGGGCTAAAGCCCTGAGCTACGGACCTTCAGGTCTGATTTTTCTTAATGAGTTGTAAAGGAAGATATAAATGCGAGCAATTGTGATGTGTGGTGGCATTGGAACGAGATTAAGGCCACTTACTTATACAATTCCAAAACCTATGGTTCCTGTAGCAAATAAACCTGTACTCGAATATACAATAGAATTATTGAGGAGTCATGGGATAAAGGATATTATTATGAATCTTCATTTTAAACCCAAGATTATAAAAAATTATTTTAGAAATGGAGAACAATGGGGAGTAAATATTACTTATTCTTTTGAGAGAAAACCGTGGGGTACAGCAGGTGGGGTTAAGAAAGCAGAGGATTTTTTTAAAAAAGGAACATTCTTGGTAATGAGTGGAGATGGGTTGGCAAATACCAACTTAACAAAACTGTTAAAATTTCATAAACAAAAAGCCGGCATAGGGACAATTGTTTTGAAGGAAGTTAGTGCCCGTCTGGAATATGGTATAGCCGCGGTAAGTAAAGGTGGCGAGATTTCCCATTTTCTTGAAAAGCCGGGATGGGGAGAAGTTTTTCATGGAATGGCCGGAGGAATAAATACAGGTATTTATGTGCTTGAGCCAGAAGTCCTTAAATATATTCCCCGAAATAAGGAGTTTGACTTTGCTAAAAATCTATTTCCCCTCCTTTTGAAAAAAAAGAAAAAAATCTATGGATATTATACAACTGACTACTGGTGTGATATTGGCAACCTTCTCCAATACAGAATGGCGCACAAGGATATTCTTGAAGGAAAAGTAAGAGTGAAGATAGGGGGTACCCGTAGGTGGGTTGGCATCAGTGGGAAGTTCGGAGGGCGTGGACAAGCGTGGATTGGCGAAGGATGCGAAATTGACTCATCAGCGTTTCTTTCATCCCCACTTATAATTGGAAAGAATTGCAGGGTTAAGAAAAATGTCAAAATAAGTGGAGCAACTGTATTGGGCAATAACTCTTTTGTTGACGAAGGGGCAATTTTGCAGGATTGCATAATATGGGATGACGCATATATAGGAAAGGGGGTGCGCATAAAAAATTGTATCATCGGAAAAAATGCGCGCGTAATTGAAAGTATATCAATGTTTGATGGAATAGTACAGCTGGGAGGAGGAGAAAAATGATTAAAGGTAATTATCTGTTTGCTTCAGAATCGGTAACAGAGGGTCACCCGGACAAAATTTGCGACCAGATTTCTGATGGAGTGCTCGATGAAATCTTGCGCTGTGAAATTCAGGGGAAAAATGGGTGCGTTGAAGCAGTGAGAGTTGCCTGCGAAACCTTTGTAACAGTTGGAATGGTTATTGTGGGCGGAGAAATTACAACAGGTTGTTACGTTGATTTGCACAAACTTGTGCGGGATATTCTTAAGGAGATTGGTTATACAGACGCCAAATATGGTTTTGATTATAAAACCTGTGCAGTTCTCAATGCAATCGGCCGGCAATCTCCTGATATTGCTTTAGGTGTGAACCGCGGAGGAGCTGGGGACCAGGGAATGATGGTCGGTTTTGCAATTAATGAAACACCAGAATTGATGCCTATGCCAATTATTCTTGCCCATAAACTGACGCGGCGCCTTGCAGAGGTTAGAAAGAAAGGTATAATTAAATATTTGGGTCCTGATGGAAAATCTCAGGTTACTGTAGAGTACAAAAATAAAAAACCTTTCAGCGTAAGGTCAGTTGTAATTGCTGTACAACATACTGAAGAAGCTCTTGATCCTAAGAATTCGAGCAGGATGAGCAACAAAACAAAAGAAGAGATAATTGAGAAAGTAATCAAGCCAGTGATTCCTGCATGGATGCGAAAGGTTGAGCCCGAATATCATATCAATGAGACAGGTAAATTTTTGACAGGAGGACCCCAGAGTGACACTGGAATGACGGGCAGAAAAATCATCGTTGATACATATGGGGGGATGTGCGCTCATGGCGGAGGCGCTTTTTCAGGTAAGGACCCAACCAAAGTTGACCGTTCTGCAGCTTATATGGCAAGATATGTTGCCAAGAATATTGTCAAGGCAGGGCTGGCAGACAGATGCGAGATGCACATTTCATATGTTATTGGGAAGGCAGAGCCACTATCAGTGACAATTAATACTTACGGCACCTATAAAATCCCGGAGGAACAGATAAAGAATCTTGTCTTTAAGCATTTTGATTTAAGGCCGAGAGAAATGATAAAGAATCTGGATCTGCTGCGCCCGATTTACAGAAAGACTGCTGCATATGGTCATTTTGGAAGAGAAAAAGAAGGTTTTACCTGGGAAAAGACCAATATGGCAGAGGTCCTGCGCAAAGAAGCAGGAATATAATTGTAGTGGCAGAGTTTACTCTGCGAGGAGTGGCAGAGTGAGACCATTACAGTAGTGGCAGAGTGGGACCATTACAGTAGTGGCAGAGTGAGACCATTACAGTAGTGGCAGAGTGGGACCATTACAGTAGTGGCAGAGTTTACTCTGCTGATGAAAGGAGCAACAATGAACTATGATATCAAAGATATAAAATTGGCGTCAAAGGGAAGACTGAAGATTGAGTGGGCAGGGCAAAGCATGCCTGTATTAAATTTAATCAAAAAAAGATTTAAAAAAGAAAAACCGCTCAAGGGCATAAAAATTGCTGCCTGCCTTCATGTTACAAGTGAAACAGCAAATTTAATAGAAGTTCTTAAACTTGGAGGAGCTTGGGTTGGGCTGTGCGCCTCAAATCCACTTTCCACCTCTGACGATGTTGCAGCATCTCTTGTCCGGGACCACGGTATCCCGGTATTTGCAATTAAGGGAGAGAATAATAAAACTTATTACCGCCATATAAAAAGCGCTCTTAAGTCCGACAGAATCGTCGGACCGCAGATTACTATGGATGATGGAGCAGATTTAGTTTCTACTCTGCACAAAGACGATAAGCAATGCGCTATAAGGAATATGAAAATAATCGGGGGAACAGAAGAGACAACAACAGGAGTAATAAGGCTCAGGAGTATGGCAGACCAGGGTGTATTGAAATATCCGATTATTGCTGTAAACGATGCCCAGACCAAACATTTTTTTGATAATCGCTACGGTACAGGACAGAGCACAATAGATGGAATTTTACGTGCAACCAATATACTTCTTGCAGGAAGCAAATTTGTTGTATGTGGATATGGCTGGTGTGGCAGGGGAATAGCGATGAGAGCACGTGGTATGGGCGCAAATGTCATTGTGTGCGAGGCAACTCCTGTTCGTGCACTCGAAGCTGTGATGGACGGATTTCAGGTTATGCCAATTGCTGAAGCAGCTAAAATGGGCGATATTTTTGTTACTGCAACAGGGGACATAAATGTATTAAGCGGCAAACATTTTACAAAAATGAAAGATGGGGCAATCATGGCAAACTCAGGACATTTCAATGCTGAAATATCAATACCTGACTTGAAAAAACTTTCCAGAAAGATACGCAGGATGCGGGAGTTTGTTGATGAGTATTCACTTAAAAACGGTAAGAAGGTTTATCTTTTAGGCGAAGGAAGGCTCATCAATCTTGCCAGTGCCGAGGGCCACCCGGCATCAGTTATGGATATGAGTTTTGCAAATCAGGCTCTGTCAGTAGAATTTCTTGCTCGAAATGGAAAGAAAATGGAAAATAAAGTTTATCCTGTTCCTGTAAAAATAGATGAAGAAATTGCCAGACTTAAATTAAAAGGTATGGGAATCAATATAGACCGTTTAACAAAAGAGCAGCATAAATATTTGACAAGCTGGGAGGAAGGTACCTAATGGTGACACCAAGATTGGTAGTGGCCAAAAGTAGGCACTCTGGAAGTGCAGAGTTTACTCTGCTAAAGTGACACCAAGATTGGTAGTGGCAGAGTTTACTCTGCTAAAGTGACACCAAGATTGGTAGTGGCCAAAAGTAGGCACTCTGGAAGTGCAGAGTTTACTCTGCTAAAGATATATTATACGAGGAGGGTGGAGATGTTAAAAAGATTAATTGGGTTTGTGGTTGTAGGTTTGATGGCGGTCTGGGGAATTGGTCATGGGGCTCAGACAGTGGGAATTAGTCCTGAGGGAATCAGGGCTGATGGAATGGGCGGTGCGTATACTGGAGTAGCAGAAGGTCCTGAAGGTGTATTTTATAATCCCGCGGGCCTAACCAAGATGAAAAATTCACTTCTTGTTCTGCCAGGGCTTTACTTGAAGGGTAACCAGGATGCAGTAACCTATATTACGAACATAAAGGCATATGATAAATTGACCAAGGCAGACTGCGAGAAATTAAAAGACCTCAAATCAGCAGCAAAAGGATTTGCGTATGTTGGATTATTCAACCCTTCCTGGGCATTAAATGTCTATGGAATAAGGAATGCTTTTTTATTGCAGGCCGATTTAGCAGGAGCAATGTATAGCGAGACATGGAGTTATGGTACAGATGTTGGGATGATGCTCACCATAGCAGGGAAATTGCCCAAGTTAATTCCCATCCTTGATTTTTCTTATGGTGTAAACTTGAAATATGTTTACAGGATGCTTGAAGAGTATAAGGTTGATGTCAATTGCACAACAAAGAATGTTACTTCAAAGAGTCCATCTAACGTTAGCCCCCAGCATGGATGGGGAGTGGATGCTGGTTTGAATTGCAAAGTTCTGGGTTTTGTTGATGTGGGTGTAATGTTTAAAGACCTCTATTCAAAAATTGGCAGTGATACGGTTCCAACGAATATGACAATCGGTGCAAGCACAAAGTTACTCAACTTTATTACACTTTCAATGGACTTTGCTGATTTAGTTTCTTCGCAGGGCGATTTCCTTGACAAAGTGAAAATAGGGGCAGAGATTAGCCTTTTCGGTTTCATAAAAGCTAGAGGTGGTTTAAGTCAAAAATATCCTACGCTTGGAGCCGGTATTACTTTTCTATTCCTGAATGTAGATTATGCATTTATGGGTGAAAAACTGATTGGGCAGGACGGGCAGACATTAAGCCAAAATCCAATTGGAAGCCATGCAATTTCTTGTTCTTTGATATTTTAAATATCAGGGCTAAAGCCCTGAGTTACAGCAGGTCAGGACTGAAGTCCTGAGTTACGTAGCTCAGACCTTCAGGTCTGATTAGGTCAGGGCTAAAGCCCTGAGTTACGTAGCTCAGACCTTCAGGTCTGATTAGGTCAGGGCTAAAGCCCTGAGTTACGTAACTCAAACCTTCAGGTTTGATTAAATATAGTCGCAGAAAGGAGACGAAGATGAAGCCGAAGTTACAGTCGCTGTTTTATTGTGTAGCGGTGCGATTCATCACACAATTTTTAACGGTAGTGGCAGAGTTTACTCTGCTGTCAGTTTTAATGTCGGGTTTATGTTATGCAGCATTTGAAGACCTGGGAGCTGGAGCAAGATCTCTGGGAATGGGTGATGCATTTGTGGCATTGGCTGATGACCTCAACGCTTCTTATTACAATCCGGCGGGATTGGTTCAACTGAAGAGTATAGAAGTGCAGGCAATGTACGCCGGATATTATTTAGGTCTGGGTGAGAGCATAGGTGATGGGTTTATTGGATACGGCCAAAAATTAAAAGAAGAAATGGGTGCATTTGGCTTAGGTTATTTAGAGCGTAGAACTTCTGAACTTTACAAAGAAATCACTTTTGCAGTTTCTTATGCAAAGGGATTTAAGGCAGAGAAGTTTTCGATTGGCGCATCTTTGAAATATAGATATAAATCTTACAAGCCTGAATATGATATGTCAGAGCCATCTCAGTTAGACCCGGTTTTCCAGGGGGGTAGTTCAGCGTCCGGTGTAAGTGTTGACCTCGGGTTTTTGTATAGACCTGTTGACTTTTTTTCATTTGGGGTATTTGCCGGAGATATAAACCAGCCAGACATAAGTCTTATGAATAGAGATGCTGTTCCAATAAGTTTTAAAATGGGTACTTCCTACAGGTTTGGTGAAGGTGGGAGTTACGCAATCAATATAGATGGTTTATATCGGGATGGAGATTATAACTTAAATCTTGGAATAGAAAACTGGATTATACTTGAAATAGGTGAATTTGATTTGCAGGGATTTTCTCAAAAGAAAAATCAGATGGGATGGAGGACAGGATTTAGTATAGGGACAAATGGATATAAGAATTTTAGCCTGGGAGCAAGTTATCACCTCGGTTCACCAGACCTTCAATTTGACTATGCTTTTATATATCCACTTTCCGGAATTAAAAATACATATGGAACGCATCGCCTCGCTATGATTATGAGATTATGAAAAAAGGGGACGCTTCTACTTTTTGCGAAATTATAAAAGCAATGTCAAGGTCTCGTTTTACTTTAAAAGTAGAAGCGTCCCTCTTTTTTTTGTTATTATTTGTCTTACCACCACTTTTGGCGGGATATGTGCCTGGGGAAATTCTGCTTAAATTTAAACCTGCAATTACCCGCTCTATAACTGCAGAAGTTAGTGTTAAGAAAATGCTTGAAGTAAGCATA
>MNUO01000130.1 GCA_001871015.1 Candidatus Desantisbacteria bacterium CG1_02_38_46 | reverse complement strand
TACACCGGTTTCCAGAAAATAAATCCCTACTCGACTTCCTGTTCGCTGGATAAAAGTAGTATTTATGCCATATTGACGTAGAAAATTTATTGCTCCATCTCCGAGAGGATTATCTGGCAGACAGGTTACATAGTAAACCTTATGGGCAAAAATAGCAAGACTCACTGCTACATTTGCTTCGCCCCCACCATAAATAGCATCATAAGAACTACTCTGTCCAATGAGTTGAAAATCAGGTGTAGAAAGCCTGAGCATAATCTCGCCAAAAGTTACTACTGTTTTTTTTACCATTTCCGACCTCCTTTTTTAATCATTTCTTTTACTTCTGGATTAACCAAAAATTTTGGCCATCCCCCGGTAAGAACTGCTACAACCGCTTCTACAGCACCTCTTTGAAGGTTCTGAATTGATTCCTCGGAATACCATCCAGCATGGTCTGAAATAACTACATTATCTAATTCAAAAAGGCAGTAATCTTTAGGTGGGGGCTCTTCTTCATGAACATCAATGCCTGCACTGTTAATCCAGCCTTCTTTTAATGCTCTATATAAAGCCTTTGTATCAACCAAACCTCCGCGGGAGGTATTCACTAAGATAGCCGTGGATTTCATTGTTCGCAATGTTTTCTCATTGATAAGATGAAAAGTTTCTTTATTCAGTGGCAGATGTAATGAGATATAATCGGACTCCTCAAGAACCCTGTTTAATGTTGTTAACTCTACTCCTGTTTTTTCGGCCAATTCTTTTTTAACAAAAGGGTCATAAGCAAGAATATGGAATTCAAAACCTTTGACTTTCCCTGCAAGAACCTGTGCAATTCTTCCAAAACCAATTAGCCCTAATGTCTTCCCCTGGATTCGATATATTGGGTCCTGTTGTCCAATATCCCAGACCCCATCACGAATCTTTTTATCATGATTGGTAATCTTGCGAATACAGGAAAACAATAGCGCCAGTGCCTGCTCTGCAACCTCATCGGTCGCGTAGTCCAGGACATTAGCAACTACTATACCCTTTTTTGTAGCAGCAGCAATGTCGATATTGTCCACGCCTACGCCATAGCGGGCTACTACCAGGCATTTCTCAAGTTTTTCAATTACTCTTGCAGAAAAAGGCTGAAGACGAACAATAACACCGTCAGCATCTCTGGCAAGACTAATAACATCCTGTTCGGTCAGACAGTGACGAACTTCTAATTCTCCATTAATGGATTCAATCAGTTTGCGCTCAATATTATAATGCTTATATCCTAAGTCTGTTATAACCACTTTAATCTTCATATATTTTTTTATTTACTGATTCGGGGGTCAGTAACACGCTGGACTTTTACCGCTGTTTTTTCCTGAGAACTTTTTATCAAACTATCCATTAAATTGTCATATTCTTTCCGATTGACCGGAATATTAACTGGCTTGCACAATCTTCCTGAAAGATTCACAGCATTAATAAATTCAACGCTCCAGACACCTTCTTCCCCTGAAGCAATCACTTCTTCGCCATGCAGAATAGCTGCGCAGAAATTTCTCATAATTTCCTTGTGACCGGATTCAACCTCCTGTAATTCAAGAGGTTCCTCTTTTACTTCGGGAAAAGTCCACATATTCTGATTTGTTGCATTATGCTGTGAAATTGAAGGATTCACAGAATACATTTTTAGTATTCCGTCAGCATAAACCAACTTTCCTTTATCTCCGCAAATCTCTATCCTCTGAGTATATGGCATTTCGCATGTTGATGTATAATAATATCCCCAGGCACCATTTGCATATTCTAAAACAGCAGATGCTTCATCCTCTACTTCAATTTTATGAAGTCTCGTGCGCACACTGGCACTGACCCGCACAGGAAGTCCACCTAAAAGCATAAATAAATCAATCCCGTGTGGAGCCTGGTTTATCAGAACCCCACCACCTTCACCCTTCCATGTTCCGCGCCACCCTGCACTACTATAATATGCCTGACTCCTGTAATTAGGGTCAAGCATAATTGTGCGTTTTATCTCGCCAAGTCTTCCGTCTTTAACTATCTTGCGAGCAAGTCTTATTGCTGGAGAAGTACGCAACTGATACATCACTGCAAAAACCTTGCCGCTTTTCTTTGCTGCTTTTAAAAACTCATCAACAGCACTAACTGTAACAGCAATCGGCTTTTCTGAAAGAACATGCAATCCCTTCTCGAAAGCAGCAATTCCAACAGGAGGGTGAAAATAATGCGGCGTGGCAATTACCACCGCATCCACCAAACTGCTATTTATCAGTTCATTATAATCTGTAAATCCCTTTACGCCATTTTCCCGGGAAGTTTTCTTGACTGTTTCTTCATCTACATCCGAAACTGCTCCAAGTTCTGCTTCCGGAAGTTCTTTTATGCTTTTAATGTGCCCCTGTCCCATGCCTCCGCATCCAACTACTCCGATTCGAACTTTATCCATTTTTCTTTTACCTCCTTCGATAAAGAACTTCTCCAGCTTTTCTTACAAGTAGAATCCCTTCATCTTCTCTATTTGCATAATCTTCAACATTAATTTTAAAGGGGTCCATATAATCTAAATTAATCTCCTTACACTTTTGTTTGGGTATTCCAGTTGCCAGAATTACATTTATTCGAGGTACTTCTCTATTGTTAACATAGGTCCCAATTCCCTTAACATGAGTAGAGTGAGCAAGGATTCCACCGGGAATATCCCTGAATTTATCCATTTGTTTTAAGAAATAATCTCTTGTATGATACCCAATTTGGAATAAATATTTTCCATGAGTAAAAGATACTTCTTTTATATGCGGGGCATAGATGATAAGCCTGCCGCCATCTTCAACAACCGGTTCAAGTTTGTACATACACTTTCCTGCTGTCCACAGGTCTTCATACATTGGTGGAGCCACAGCCAGAACAGTATGAAATTTTCTTTTCTTGTATTCTATGTTAAGTTTTTCGGAAAGGTCAGCCGCTCTTGACCAGGATTCTTTTCCTCCTATGTATAAACCATGAACCCGTCCTTCCTTAATCACATAGCAAAGCATTTTTATGGGAATTTTTATGAAAGAAGCTGATTTGTTGACCACTTCTCTCACCGGAGTGTTTTTTACTCCGTTAATTTTTATGTTTGTAATCAATGCTCCAAGCCAGTGAAAACGGTGTATGATTTCTGGGCCTGCAATTCCTGGAAAAAGGTATTTATATCCTCCTGAAAAACCAACAACCTCGTGGGGAAAAACCGGTCCGGAGATAATGATTCTGTCGTATTCAAAAACCCTTTTATTAATTTGCACAGGTATTTCTTCATTCATAAGCCCGCCGGAAATTCTTTTCATATCGCTGTGCGTTATTTTTCCTATTGTTTGCAGGTTTGAAGGGTCATCCCAACAATGGTTGAAGAGCTCTATGTTTTTATACTTTGTCCTGCGTTCTTTTGCGCTTATACCAAGCAATTTATTTATTTTTTCTTCTTTAAGTGGTGGATGCGTTCCCAGAGCAATTATAAAATCAAGTTTTTTTGCAATTAAAGAAAGCTCTTCTGAAATAGTCTTAAAAAATAAACCTGTCGGACCGCTGCGTGTATGGTCAGGGATAATTACCAGAATTCTTTTTCCTGCGTAATCCTCTTTTTTCAAATTCTGGTGTATCAAATTTTTTATTTCTTCTTCTGTAAGCAATTTACACACCCTTCCATCTATAGGTCATTGCGAACGAAGTGAAGCAATCTCGCATTTGGATTGCTTCGGTCACCTCAGGCGACCTCGCAATGACATTTGGGTACAATTAAATGCAACACTTTTGTAACACCCAGTCTATTCAAGCCAGTTTGTATGGAAATATTGTTTTCTGGGCTTGTCTACCCTTTCATAGGTGTGTGCCCCGAAATAATCTCTCTGCGCCTGTATCATATTTGCTGACAACCTCTCTGTGCGGTAACTGTCATAATAATTGAGGGCTGAACTGAATGCCGGAATTGGTATGCCTTTTTTCACCGCTTCAGAAACAACCTCCCTCCATCCTTTCTGATTCGAAATAACTATTTCCTTAAAGTATTGGTCCAGAAGAAGATTCTGCAAACCAGGGTTTTTCGTAAAGGCATCTTTTATTCTTTCGAGGAACTGTGCCCTTATAATGCAGCCGTTTCTCCATATAAGTGCTATTTCACCAAAATTTAAATTCCATTTGTATTCCGCTGAAGCAGATTTCATCAGCTGGAACCCCTGAGCATAAGAACAAATTTTTGAAGCATAGAGTGCATCGTGAATTTTTTTAATAAAAGTTTTTTTGCTACCCTCAAATTTCTTCTCTGGTCCCTTCAAAACTTTTGATGCAGCCGTTCTCTCTTCTTTCAATCCGCTTATACATCGAGCAAAAACGGCTTCTGCAATTGTTGCTGCAGGAACACCAAGGTCAAGCGCACTCTGAGAAGTCCATTTTCCAGTTCCTTTCTGCTCTGCTGTATCAAGAATAAGATTAATAATTGGCTTTCCTGTCTGTGCATCTTTCTTGCTCAATATGTTTGCGGTAATATCTATAAGGTAAGAGTCAAGGTCAGATTTGTTCCATTCTGCAAAAACCTTGTGCATTTCATCAACTTTCATTCCTAAAAGTTCCTTCATCAAGAAATATGCTTCTGAAATGAGCTGCATATCGCCGTACTCTATTCCGTTGTGTACCATTTTAACATAGTGCCCTGCGCCGTTTTCACCAATATATGCACAGCATGGCGTTTTGTCCCTTACTTTTGCAGCAATACTCTGAAAAACTGATTTAATGTGCTCCCATGCTTCTTTTGAACCACCGGGCATAATGGCAGGACCTTTCAGCGCTCCTTCTTCTCCTCCAGAAACTCCTGTGCCGATATACAGGAATCCTTTTCCCTCAACATATTTTGCTCTGCGGATTGTATCCTGGAAAAAAGAATTTCCACCATCAATGATAATGTCCCTTTTTTCCACATGTGGAAGAAGGAGTTCTATAAAGTCATCTACTGGTTGTCCTGCTTTTACCATCAGCATTATTTTGCGCGGAGTTTTAAGCGCCTGAACAAACTCTTCTATACTGTGTGTTCCAACAATTTTTTTCCCTTTTGCCCTGCCATTTATAAAATCATCTACTTTTGATACAGTACGATTAAAAACAGCGACTGTAAAGCCCTTACTCTCCATATTCAGAACAAGATTTTCTCCCATTACAGCCAGCCCTATCAAACCAATATCTGCCTTTTCCACAAATTCCTCCTTTAATTATCTATTTCTTCCACGGTGGTAATTCAGGAAGATATTTATTGAATTCCTCTATAAGTGCTTTTTCATAATCTCCGGCATATATTCCGCTTAAGAATTTATCCAGTACTTCTTTATAAAATTTCTCCCAGGAATCTTCCTCATGGCCTGAATTTACAGGAAAGAAAAGTACCTGATTTTCCCTCGCTGCCTTTAAATCTCCAGGAGCATCGCCTACCATCAAAACTTTGTCCTTCGCATATTTCCCTTTTCCGACATAATTCAAAATCTCGCTTTTACTTCCTACTTCCTGACCTACAATAAGAGCAACATATTTATCTACACCATGCTCTTTCCACTCGCGTTCAAGTGCTTGCTGCGGTGTTGCTGAAACAATGACTATGTCAGCTTTTAGGAATAGTTTTTCAAGACTTTCCCTAACAAATGGAAAAGGAGGAACACCCTGAACAATATTTTCTACAGTATTATTTACTGCCTCTGACCATTCCAATGTCTTTTTCATAAATTGGTCATTGTTTTCCTGCACATATTTTCTGAGGGTTGGATTACCAAGTTTTGATTCTTTTTTTATCCAATCGCGCAGGGGTTGAGCTTGTGGAATTTCGGCATTCCGCATAAGGACTTCTTTTCTTTCTCTGAGTAAGTCAAAAACTTCTATAAGCGCAATAAATCTGTTTGCACCGCGGGATTTTGAATAAAGATTGACAAATTCGGCTGCATCACGGGCATACTTTGAAACTTTCTGCAAACCAAAATATTTGATGATGTTCGGTATAAAACACTCTTTGTGTTTTATCTCCATTGTGTCAAAAGCACAACCATCTGAATCAATTCCTACAAGAAATTCTCTTGTCGGTTTGAAATTTTTAAAAACAAGTGTTGGGTCACTCATCCTTTCCTCCTTTTTTCTAATATGTTTCAGGAATATAATCAGGACATTTCTTTTCTGCAAAAATCTGCTTGAAGCACGTAAATCTCTGCAGACCATTTACAAGTGGAACTGAAACCCACTCCTCACCAATTAAAGGTCTGGCATATTTTAAAAAATCATCTGTTACATCTATTCTTGAATCTGCAATCCATTTCCAAGGAAAAGTTCTTTCTGAAAGTGCTACTTTTTCAAGTGGAACCTTATCATAATACACATTATAAACCGGGGAATCCCATTTCCTGAGGATTGTAGCCATGTAACCACTGCCTTCATTTATTGCTATTTCAACTGCTTTCTTGCCAAGTTTATATGCTTCATCAAGGTCAACCGAAGATGCATAAACTATTGCACTTCTCTGGTCAGTACCCATCACCTGTCCCCTTGCACTTCCCCTCGCATTAAGACCTTTATCGTTAAGATAGTTAACAACAATCTGTTCAACTGTCATCTTGCTTGCACTGAACTGTGTATGGCCAAAACTATCCTTACTCTCGCCGAGATTGCCAACAGGAAATCCTTCGCTTATCACCACAATACATCTCTTGCTTTTTTTTAACTCATCGTTGACTTTGTCTGCAAGTTGTTCGAGATTTAATCTGGACTCCATTATGTAGACCTGAAGAGGCATTGTCCTTTCAGAATCAGCAAGTCTTGCTGCTGCTGGAATATATCCTATTTTTCTGCCCATTGCCTGTATTACAAGAACAGGGTCTGCAGGACATGAACCAGCATTTTCTTCATTTGCGTTCTGGATAAGATGTGCCCAGTATTTCGCAACACTTCCATAACCTGGCGTATGGTCAATAAGTTTAAACTCTGAATCTCCGACATCGTTATCAATTGTTTTTGGAACACCGGTTGCAATCAAATCCAGCCCTGCTTTTTTTGCAATTTCACTGACTTTAAAAGCTGTATGTTGTGAACCATTACCACCTATATAAAAAAAGTAACCAATCTTGTGTGCCTTAAATACTTCAACTACCCTCGCAAAATCCTTTTCCTGCTTGTCCTTTAATTTGTACCTGCAGGTTCCGATTGTGCCTGCTGCAGGAGTGGTGCGCAGAAGAGCAATTTCTTTCTCATCCTGTGCGGATATGTCCAGCAATTCTTCGGTCAGAACCCCTTCTATGCCGTGATAACCTGCGTAGATTGTTTGAAATTTATCAGGATAAGATTTAATTGTATTAATTATTCCTCTTAGAGAATTATTTATTACCGGCGATGGTCCACCAGATTGGGCAACAATTACATTTTTTTTCTTCATAGATTTCTCAGGCTAACTGGTCCCATATATCTAAATTTACTTGATAAAGAATTTTTTCTTTATTAAAAAATCTTTCTATTTCATCAATAGCATGCTTCCCGACTCTGAGACGATTTTGCGCAATTCCACCGGCAATATGAGGGGTTAAAACCACATTTGGCAGCGTCCGTAAAGGGTTATCCAGAGAAGGAGGCTCAGTGTCAGTAACATCAATGCAGGCAGTAATTCTTCCTGTTTTTAGTTCCTCAATCAAATCTTTTTCGTTGACAATTGCCCCTCTTGCAGTATTGATAAATATTGCTCCATCTTTCATTAATTTAAGATTATTTTTATTAATCATCCATTTTGTCTCTTGCGTGGAAGGAGCATGGAGAGAAATTACATCAGAGGAAGACATTAATTCCTCGAGGGATGTTTTCTCTACTCCTAATTTACTTGCATCTTCTTTAGAAAGATAGGGGTCAAAAACTAAAATTTTCTTTAAATCAAATTGTTTTAATAATTTAATTAAGTGTCTTCCTACTTTGCTTGCCCCAATAATTCCTATTGTTGCATTATAAGGGTCGCAGGATTTTTTTCTTTCTTCCTTTTCCTGCCATTTTCCTTCTTTTGTTAACTCTTTAAACCACCAGGCTCTTTTCATTGTCATCAACATCATTCCAAGAGTAAATTCAGCTACACCAATTCCCAGAGAAGTGGTGGCATTGGTAACAACAATTTTTCTTCTTTTTATTTCTTCTCTTACTTTTTCAAGCATAGGTTTTATAGTGCCTGCTGCATGGGCAATAATTTTTAATTGCGGGGCAACACCTAAAATCTGTTTATCAAATTGTGGCGTTCCCCATCCTGTAAGGCATCCATCTGCATCCTTCATTAATTTTAACATTAACTCGTAAGTCACGGATGAAGATTCTCCAAAAACAACTTCACTGAAATTTTTTAATCTTTGAAAATCTTCATCGGCAATGCAGTCCTTTTTCATTTGAGAACTAACAAGAACAGCTATTTTTGGTCTTTGGGACATTCTTCCTCCTTGTTATTTTAAATCCAAGGTATAATGGACAGAACGAGATATTTCTTTAAAACCATTTTTCTCATAAACTTTCTGGGCGGATATATCATTGACAAGAGTAGAGACTTTAGCTATCTTCAGTCCTTCTTTGCGGAACAAATCCACTATCCATTTATTCATTGCTGTTCCGATTCCCCTTCCTCTGTAAGCAGGGTCTACTGCATTATTACCAATATTTCCAATCTTATCATTATAATCTATACCGAATGTTGCATAACCCACTACTTTGTTTTCTTCTACAGCCACAATAACATTGGAAGGATTATTCCTGCATCCGGATTCAACTTCTTCCATTTTTCTTTCATCCCATCTTTTATTGCCTACGACTCCATGCCGGTCTTCCACCAGTTTGTGCATTGTTACTTCACCCCATGCAATCCGGGTAATTTCCACAATTCTATCGATATCTTCTAAACTCATCTTCCTTATTTCCAATTTTCCCTCCTATAAAATTATCACAAATTTTTTCATTATGTTATTTACGAAAATTAATTTCAATCATTTCTGTTGGTGGAATATTTATCTCTAGGCCAGTAAAGAATGCCACCCAACTCCCCTAAAATTGTCCTTCCTAAATAATAATTTTTACCATTTGACCGCATCCTCTACTTCTTTTTCATTTCTCAGGTGGTCACCATCTGCTCCCCAGGGAATAATAAGTTTTGTCTCATAAGCACTTATTGTAGCACTGTCAATGACATCCCGAAAGCTCCTGCCTGTCCTCTCTATCTCCCTGCTGGATTGTTGTGCAAGCATTACATTAAGAGCATATTTCTTTGCTATTTTTGCCTGTAAAATATTTCCTATTCTCCAGGGTGACCTGTAACCCATGCCGAAAATAGGATATCTATGCAAAACAGAGGGAACAGTGTAAGTAAATTTTTCCCGTAATTCTACAGCGCTTTCTTCCATTTTTTTAATCACTTCTGTTCTCCAGCATCTTTAAATTCTGATTTTCTCTATAAAATTATTTATGGGTAATTAAATCCACCGGCTTATGTGTTCTGCCTGACTCATATGCTGCAACAACTATTTCAAGAGATTTCCTTCCATCTTCTCCGGTTATTGGAGGCTCCTTGCCTTCTCTTACAGTACTTACAAATTCTTCAACATATTTTTGACGAAGGTCATATGTTTGTTCAACTTTAATTTCATTCCATTCATTTTGTTTAAGCCCTTCAAAATTTTTTGCTGTATATATCTGCAGTGGGTCTGACAAGATTATCTGGCCTTCACTTCCGTAGATTTTATCTGCCAGAACAGCTGGATTTTGCAGTTTGCCCACACCCCTAAAGCAGGAACTTGCATCAATTGCCCCCATTACTCCATTCTCGTATAAAATTGTAGCAAAAAGCGCATCTTCAACTTCAGCAGGAGTAGTAAATGTTCCGTATTCACTATAAACTCTTTTTGCCTCAAACCCTGTTATAAATCTGATGTAATCAATATTGTGAGAAGCATTCATTATTAATATCCCACCACCACTTTTTTCTTTTGAAATTCTCCAATCAGTTTTTGCTCTTCCAGAATAACCACCCGTCCAATAAGATTCTGGTTTATCTCCAATTGAATTTATGTGTATAGCAATTATTTTTCCAATTGAATTTTTCTCAATCAGTTCTTTTGCTTTTATAATAAAAGGAAAATATCTCAGAACAAAACAAGTAGAAAGTTTGACATTCCCTTTTTTACATTCTTCAATCATTTCATTTGCATCTTTTAAATTTGTAGAAATTGGTTTTTCAACCATTATGTGCTTTCCTGTTTTTGCTGCTTTTATTGCAATTGGAGCATGGAGATAATGTGGGGTAGCAATATATACTACCTCAACCTCTTTGCTGGAAAGAAGTTCTTCAACTTTATCAGTAAAAGGTGCATTGTATTTTTCACCCAGGTCTTTTGCGAGAGCAATATTGGTATCCATAACCATAGCAATTCTGGCATTTTCTGTTTTGCTGATTCCGATAGAATGTGCTACAGCAATTTCTCCGCAACCGATTATTCCTATTCCCATTTTGTCCATTCTAAATTTCCCTTTCGTATCCGCGGAATTTTTTCGCATACTGCTCAAGCCACTTGCCAGGTTCTCCCTTTCCGATAATCTCAACAGAAAAATGACCGCTGAACTTTTCTTCTTTCATAAATTTCATCGGGATACGGTGGTCAATCACGCCTTCACCGAGCAGGCAAATATCCATTTTCGCACCATTTTCCAGATACATTCCATCGTGGATATGAAGATGTTTTATGTAACCTTTCAGATTTGAATACGCATAAGAAAACGAATCTAACAGACGGAAAGGATGCATCACATCCCACAACGCATTGAGTTTCGGGTGTTTTGCTGTTTTCAAAACTTCTGCAACTCTTACACTCTGACTGAAATTATCATGAGTTTCCAGCAGAATTTCCACTTCTGTCCCTTTTGCGCAATCCGCAGCTTTTATCAGTGCGTCTGCCGTAAAAGAAACTACCCCTTTTATTTCTCCGGGTGCTGTCTGGCCGCCAAAAACCCGTATATACGGGCATCCTGTATCAACGCACAGTTCTATGTATTTCTTAATTGTTTCAATATTGCCCTTTTGCTTTGATTCGTCTGGAATTGCAAACTGCAGGGAAGTTGCAACGCAACTCATTTCTATGCCTGCATCTGCAAATGCCTTTTTTGTTGCAAGTCGTTCTTCTTTTGATGCAGCAAGTTCAATCCCGTGTTTCTGATTGGACTCAACCCTGATTTCAACACCGTCATAGCCGTATTTCTTTGCAGCATTTAAAATTTGTTTTACGTCCCAATCCGGACAAAGCCACGTCATAAAACTCAATTTCATTTTACCTCCACAAGATTTTTGTAATGTTCAGATATTTCGAAAATCCCGCCGCTTTTATTATAGAAATCTTCATTCAGATTGAACAAACCGTTTTTTGTCTTTGTCCACTCTGCGCCATAGCAGGGATGGAATTTTAAAAGTTCGTCCCATCTCTTATAATTCTGGTGTCCGTTTGTCTCAAGCACCCCTATATTCATTCCAGGTAATGGAGCAAGTCTTGCCGCAACATTTTTATTCCAGTCAACCAGAATTGGACTAACTGTTAAGTCTGCGCAGAAACAGGGAATATTTTTCTGATGTGCAATTTTTGCAATCTTCAGACTCATGCTCAATGTTTTTGCAATTGGTTTAAGAGCAATGGCTCCATACCCCATCTGTATACGCTTTTCTGCATCTTTATCAGAATGAGCACTTTCATCAGCTGCAATTCTGATTCCGAAATCACTGACATCTTCTTCATACTCCTCAGGAAATGGCTCCTCAACAATTGCAATCTGGTCAAATGCTCCTATTTTCTTAGCATGGTCCAGTAACCTCTTAAGTCTTTCCTTATTGTCATAGCGTCCATTTGCATCAAAATAATATGGAATTTTGCCATCTCTGGTATGCCCAATCCTCACTCCTCCTATTGCTTTATGGATTTCTTCAATACGTTTCATATCCCACTGGAGCATCTTTTCTCTGTCGCCATCCTTATCCGGGTCAGAACCGATTTTGATTTTTAGAAAAAAATAACCTTCTTTAACAGCATCAATTATTTCGTTTATAGGAACTGCATAAGCCATCAATGGAATGCTGGCAATATTTGTATGCCTGCAGGACAGGGCTTCTTGATATTCTTTTTGGATTATATCGTCAAATTTTGTAATGCCGTTCTCACTGGAGTACAAAACCCATGCAGCATTGTCTACTGCTACAAGGGCATTCAAAATAAAAGTCAATCTTAAATTGGGATTGTTTGTAATTTTTTTACCATATTCATAAACATCTGAAAAAATTGATTCTAACAACTCTATTGGCGTTGACCATTTAATATCCATAGTACATTTTAGTGCAAATTGCGTAATTGCAAACATCAGTGTGTTTCCGCCCGATTCAGAATGTGAAGAAAAAACTGAAGCATCTGACCAGAGCACGCTCTGTGTTCCAAGGCCTAAACCAATTTTACCTGAAGAGCTTTGCAGCAAAGTAACGCTCTGCCATATCTCTTTCGTATAGCCACCTTTGAACCCAAAAGGTCTTACAAGCAGCTCTCTTTCAAAATTACAATTTGTTTTTTCTATCTGTATTTTTTTCACTTTTCCTCCCTGTTAACCCACGCATAAGCAGGGTCATCCCTCGGTTTCATAATTCTTTTTTTCCCGGCAAGAACCCAGAGGTAATAAATTTTATAGCCAGGAATAACGCCTACAGGATGATAACCCTTCGGGATAGTAACCACATCATTATTTTTAATTACATAAATTTGATTCATTTTCTTATTATCATAAACCCTCATTACACCAAAACCATCCTGCGGTTCCAGTCTGAAAAAATACAGTTCCTCAAGTTTTGATTCATAAGGAAGATTGTCAACATTATGCTTATGAGGAGGATAACTTGACCAGTTTCCAGGTGAATTTATGGTCTCACCAACCATCAATTTCTCAGCTTTCACATTGTCACTTGCAATGTCGTAAACATATCTTATGTAGCACCCTCTCCCTACTTTTCTTAACCTAACCTGAGAAGGAGTAATAAGCTGTGGAATAGTTTTTGTCTTAGCAGGGGACTTGCAAACTGCAATTTCAACCTCTGAACTTATTGCTGTAATTTTATATCCACATTTTGGCGGCACATATAAAGCATATGCTCTACTTTCAAAAACAGAATTCCTCCTGCCCATTCTCCAAATTTTTCCCTCACATCCTACCTTGCATTTTCCATTTAGAATCACCAGCACTGTTTCAAAATTTTTGTTAATTTCCTCAAATAATTTGCCTCTGGATAAATTCAACAAGCCAAAACGGATAAGGCGAAGTCCTTTCTTTGTATTGCTAACTATTGGGGTATAGCCAATTTTTCCTTTGTACACTCCTGAAATTTTCATCTTCTCTCCTATTGCAGTGAATACCACAAATCAATTATTTCGCTGCAGGGTAGTTCGTTTTTTTCTCTTGAAAATTGAAGAATTAGTCCGCACTTCCTGCCTTTTAATGGAGCAAGTATACGCTGAAAATATTCTTTCAAACTTTCGCCTTTTTTCCCGGGCCAGACACCTAAATAAAACTTCCCTTTTGAAATCATCTTTGTCATAATACTTTCATAATCATACTTCTCAGGATTGCCGAAATTTAAACCTTTAATTTCTTCAACCTCCAGATACATATCCAAAAGGTGATTGGAATTCCCACAGAAATGAATCCATCCGCCTCCAAACGGACTTAAGGCTCTTTTAATATAAGGAAGGGAAAATTCCCTGAAAAGATGTGGCGATAGATTAGTAGATGAATCGTCACATAAACGTACTCCGCCACCATCCATATAAAGACAAAGTGAACCGTGATAACCCGAACACAATGGTTCTCCTGCTGCTTCTTTAAAAATTTTCGTCGTTTCTATATAAACTCTGGTTGAAATATCCATAAGCCGATGGACAAATTCAGGGTCATCATATAAATCAGTATAAATTTGTGGACCTCTGATTAAATGAGCAATGTCAAATGGCCCCTGCGTATCGAAACAGTAAATATTAACGCCGTTTTTTATTTTGCTTTTAAAATATTCTATATACTCAATGGCCGTCGGTATAAGTCCTCTGTTTCGAATATCGCCAGGAATATCTAAGTTCTGGACTTCTTCTTTTGACAGGGTTCCTTTCCCGAAGGGATCCATTCGGACAAACCACGGCATCTGGTCATCCTGAGTAAATATTGGCTTCAAGCCAAATATGCTGGGCACAACCCCGACTCCAAGATTTGCCCTTATGCTAAATTGCGCATCGCCTCCTGCTTTTGCAAATCCAACCAGCCCCTTCAACTGTTCAAGAATCATTTTCTCTTTGTTGAAAAATTGGTCTTTGAGGGTATAATGAACAAAATTATTCAACTCCGGCGCTTCTGTTTCCTGCAGGATAAGCGGCAAATAGTCCGGCTCAATTCCCTTCCATACAGCAGACTGTCTCTCCCTGCCCTTTCTAAGTAATTTCTCATCCGGATTTATAAAATCAATAATTTCTTCTAATTCTGGCATTTTTTGGTTTCCCTAAATATTTTTCAAAGAAATCAAAAGCTTTTCTTCCGGAGAATGAGTGCTCTCCCGGAAAAATTTCTATCCAGAGATTATTTTCTGCTCCTGCTGCTTTATAAGCTTTTTTGAGTATATTGTGTGCTTTTCTGGCAGAATCAAGATAAAAACAGGTATCATTAGCTCCGCTTTCTATTAAAAGAGGCCTTGGAGCAATTGCTGCCATTACATCTCCCACATCAGCATATTTATAAAGATGTGGAACTAATTGAGAACCGCAGGTATTTGGATTGTTAATGGTGTAGTGCTCTGTGCTGGTAGCATAGCAGATAATATCAGCAGCTTTTATTCTTTCGTCAAGAAGTGTAGTATATGTAGTCATTGTCCCGCCAAAAGATAATCCCATACAACCAATTCTATTTTTATCCACTTCTTTTCTTGTAAGTAAAAAGTCAATAGCTCTGGTTGCATCAAAAACATTTGCCAACAGGAGTGTTCTTCCTAAGATAAGATGCTGGAGAAAATGAATATTACACTGGTCCCTGGGTTCATAAAGATTAGAATAGGCAACTCTTTCTCCAAAAGAACGCCAGTCCGGAGCAATGGTAACAAATCCTCTTTCTGTCATCTGTTCGGCATAGTTGTAGTTAGCAATTCTTTTCATGTTTTCCCTTTCTGCTACATTAAATGTTACCCCGGATACGTTATCTTTAGCATGGATACCGTGCCCGTGACAGCAGAGAATTGCCGGCACTTTTCCTTTTATGCCCTTTGGAATGAGTAGGTATAGCGGCATAAAACAATCTTTTTCTGTCTGGATAATCCATTTTTCACGGATGTATTTTTCTTTCTCCTCTCTGCTATATAAATCCGGTTTTAAATTTGCTGGCCCTGGTAATTCTCCTAAAAGCTCTCTTACTTTATTCTTTAATGTTCTTTGCCAGGACAAAAATTCTTTTTTACTTTTAGCCTTAAAAGCAAGTGCTGGCTTTGTTCTTTTATACCACTTCTTGATGAAATTATCTGTTAAATAATTTATTTCTTCATGCATCTTATCCCTCCATCCTCACCCTATCCCCCCTCATTTCAATAAGAGGGTGTGTGAGGTCTCATTTTTTCTCCTCTATCTGTGGTGGACTGATGTAGTTGTTGAAAGCATCGGACACTTTTGCTCCTTTTGCATCTTTGCGATGAACAAAAATTCTATAGCAGAACTTGAGTTCTTTATTAGCTTCCACAGTATGTGAACCATCTCTGTTCTTATCATTATAGTAATAAGAAAGAGCAAAAGGATTAGAGGTCATCAAACCATAATCCCGGACATGCCAGTATCCAGGATACCTTAAATTATCTGGATTATCAAAAATAGCTAAACCCACTATTTCAGAATCAAGCATTCCTGAATAATCACACCAGTGCGCTCTCTTTCCCCAGGTCTCCCATTCACCTGTTCCGCCATAACAATTTTCAATTTTTCCCTCTCTGTCACCCCTTATTGATGTTGGCACCCGCACAGATATAATTCCACCTTCTTTTGTATCACCAAATGTTACTTTTCCTTCTGTGGTTTGAAAGGTTATCTCAAAGTCAATAATTCGAACCTGTGAAAGGTTATAGAATTTCATCTCCCTTATTTCAGTAAGAACCTTTTTTTCTTCCTTTGATACCCATGAATTCTCAACAACAATTTTACCGTAGACTTGCCCTGAACAAAGTTCTCTAAAAGAGTTGTGCCTGACAAAACCATGACCTTCTTCTTCGCTCCAGTCATCTACTCCATTCACATCGCCATGGGTAACCAGAATTCCGCGGTGGTGAATATGGTCGTGGTCAGGTGGTTCTGGTTTATCGAATAATTCTCTTACAACAGTTTTACCAGTAGGTCCAATAACCGGATTTAAGAAGGGCCTTGCAAAATTTTTTCCAAAATGGTAAGTAGTAAAAAGAGTTTTTTCTACATTTACATCAACAGTACTTTCTTTTTTCTCTAATTCTACCTCAGGAAAAATTTCACCTTCTTCATCAGAAATCAAATACTCTTTTTCCTTTCCCTTTTCCAGATTCTCAACAACCCAGAAAAGTTTGCCCTTCTCATATTGACAGAGAATATCTTCATTTTTCTCCGCATCAATCAATTTAATATTTTTAAATTCTTCTCCAATATCATAACTCACCGGACAAAGCTTCACATCATGAAAACCTGCTTTCACAATTATTCTTCTTTGTCGAGTAGACATCTTTTATACCTCCATTTGGTATTTAATGCCCCTCACAGAACCGAACGTCCAGATTTCCCAGATTCGGCTCTTCAATTATGCTT
>MNUO01000069.1 GCA_001871015.1 Candidatus Desantisbacteria bacterium CG1_02_38_46 | reverse complement strand
CAATACCCCCCCCCAAAACAAAGTTTGAGAATCCCTGTGACCCATAAGGAGAGTTGAAAATTGTCAACCCTGCTTTAAGAGTATCTTTGAACTAAATTATACAAGATTTACAAAAAATTTCAATAATATTCGCCTCTGAGGTTCATTCTTGTTTAACTTTACAAAAACCCACTGTTAGAACCCATGTGAATATTATATCAGGAGACACAATGAAAAGATTGTCGTGGGATGAATATTTTATGAAGATTGCGAATTTAGTTTCGCAGCGTTCAACCTGCCTGCGCCGTCAGGTTGGCTGTGTAATCGTCAGAGATAAGAGGATACTTGCTACTGGCTATAACGGTGCGCCAAGCAACCTGAAACATTGCGAAGAAGTTGGATGCCTGCGCAATAAATTAAAAATACCATCTGGAGAAAGACAGGAATTATGCCGTGGATTACATTCTGAGCAAAATGCAATTATTCAGGCAGCACTAATGGGAGTAAGTCTCAAAGACGCTGAACTTTATTGCACCCATCAACCCTGTGTTCTTTGTGCGAAAATGTTAATCAATGCAGGAATAAATAAGATAATTTTCACTGGTAGTTATCCGGACAAACTTGCACTTTCTCTTTTGAAAGAAGCAAGGGTTAAACTCATAAGAACCTGTCGCCTCGGGCGACAGAACCTTGTTACTTGATAACTAAAAGTCGGGGGTATGGCGTAATAAAAAATAACTCAATTTATTGTTGCATTTTTAGAATTTTATGATATAATATTTCCAATAGGAGTAGCAATGACATTTCAGGAAATTATTCGAAAACTTGAGGACTACTGGGCAAAGAAGGGTTGTATTATCCTTCAGCCATATGATATGGAAGTTGGAGCAGGTACTTTTCATACTGCTACTTTTTTACGTGTGTTAGGGAAAGAGCCATGGAAAACTGCTTATGTGCAACCATCCCGGCGCCCAACCGATGGTCGGTATGGGGAAAATCCAAATCGTCTCCAGAAGCATTATCAATTCCAGGTGATTTTAAAACCTGTTCCGGAAAATATCCAGTATATTTATCTTAAAAGTTTAGAAGAACTCGGAATTAATCAAAAGGAGCACGATATCCGTTTTGTTGAAGACGACTGGGAATCGCCTACACTGGGTGCCTGGGGGCTTGGCTGGGAAGTATGGCTGGACGGGCTGGAAATTACGCAATTCACTTATTTCCAGCAATCTGGCGGAATCGACCTGGACCCGATTTCTGCTGAACTCACATATGGTCTTGAAAGAATTGCAATGTATATTCAGAATAAGAAAAGTGTGTTTGAAATAGACTGGAATGAAGATTTTAAATACAGGGATATGCAACTCCAGATAGAAAAAGAATTTTCAAAATATAATTTCAAAGAGGCAAACCTGGAAAGGATGCTCAAGTTATTCGATATATATGAAGATGAGGCAAAGGACCTATTAAAAAAAGAGCTTGTTTTACCTGCTTATGAATACACTCTGAAATGTTCCCACATTTTTAACATTCTTGATGCAAGGGGAGCAATCAGCATTACAGAGCGGACAAATTACATTTCAAGGGTAAGGGCGATTGCACGCAAGTGTGCACTGGGATACCTTAAGAAGAGTGAAGAAAAATAAGAACCCCCGCCACTACTAATTGGCGGGGAACCTTGTTGCTCGAAAAGAAACGTCGGGGGTAGGTCACAATGAAAGTGTCAGCGAGTCAAAAGAAAAATTTGCTTCTGGAAATCGGGTGCGAGGAGCTGCCTGTATCTCACCAGAGATGCATAAGAGAAGTTTATAAAAGTGGACCAACTCTTAAAAATATTGCTCATGGAGATGTAAAAGTTTTTACAACGCCCAGACGAATAATTTTCTTCATAGAAAATTTAGATAATAAGCAGGATGATGTTGAAAGGCAGATTTTTGGTCCTGCGAAGAATGTGGCTTTTGATGCCGGTGGCAATCCCACTAAAGCTGCAATCGGATTTGCCAGGTCCCTTGGCATAGATGCCAAAAACTTGAAGATTGAAAAAAGGGGAAATGGTGATTATGCGTGCGCCAGGGTAATTGAAAAGGGCAAAGATACGTATTCTTACCTGTGTGGTTATCTTAAATATTTTATAACACAGCTCACTTTTCCAAAGTCCATGCGATGGAACCAGAGTGGAATGAAATTCTCCAGGCCCATTCGCTGGGTCCTTGCATTATATGGAGATAAAGTTGTAAAGTTTAATACCTCTGATTTGCAATCCAATAAATTTACATACGGTAACCGATTGGTTTCTACCAGGAAAATAGAAATTGAAGAAGCGGATATTGAAAAATATAAAGAAGCATTGAAAAAAGCATATGTAATTGTCGAACATGAAGAAAGAAAGAAAATGATACAAAAAGCATTAATAAAACTTTGCAAATATCCGTGCGAGGG
The DNA here is from genome assembly GCA_001871015.1 of Candidatus Desantisbacteria bacterium CG1_02_38_46. GTDB lineage: Bacteria > Desantisbacteria > UBA1551 > UBA1551 > UBA1559 > UBA1559. The sequence continues at coordinate 13,173 of MNUO01000069.1, read as the reverse complement.
TGCAGGTAGAGGCTCTATTGCCGGGCAAGAATTCGAGAGGGTACTTATTGATGAAGTTGCCGACCTTGTAGAATATCCACATGCAATAAAAGGCGAATTTTCGCCTGAATATCTCCATCTGCCTTCGGAATTAGTAATGACCTGCATGATGGGGCATGAGAGGTTCTTCCCGGTAGTTGGGCAGGATGGAAAACTTCGTCCAAATTTTATTTCTATAGTCAATAATCCCTGTTTATCAAAATCTGTTGAGGATACAATAAGGCAGGGCAATGAAAATGTTTTAAGCGCTCGGCTTGCAGATGCAAAGTTTTTTTATGAGCAGGATAAAAAAGAAGGGCTTAATACGAAATTAGAGCGGCTGAATGATGTAATATTCCAGGGCGGAATGGGCTCGCTGTATGATAAAATTCAGAGAATAGAAAAACTTTCTTTGTTCATTGCAGAGGTATTAAGATTGGACGAAGAAATGAAGAAAAAAATTCAGAGAGCAGCAATTCTTTCCAGGATTGACACAGGAAATCAGGTTATAAATGAATTTCCGTCTTTGCAGGGAACAATGGGAAAAATTTATGCTCTGGAGTTTGGAGAAAATGGTGAAGTTGCAAGAGCCATAGAAGAGCAATATTTACCAAGATTTGAATTGGATATGCCCGGGACTATTGGTGCGATTATAGGAATTGCAGATAAGATTGATAATATCTGTTCATTTTTTGCCCAGGGCTATGTAGCAACCGGTTCAGAGGACCCATTTGGAGCAAGGCGGGATGCACAGGGTTTGATTGAAGTACTGATGAAGGTTAATGATGTCAGCAGCGTTCCAATTATGGATTTGGTGGACAAGGAGTTATCATTAATCACTGACAAGGTAACAAACAAAAATGCAAAAGATGAAATAATAATTTTTCTTAAGCAGCGTATACGAACCTTTTTTAAAACTCGCAGTATAGAATATGATGAGGCGGACGCAGTAATGGAAATTGCACTTAATAAAAACTTGCGTACTGCAGTGGACAGAGCAAAAATTATACAGGAATTCAGAAAACGTCCGGATTTTGAAAAGTTCATCATTGCATTCAAGCGGGTCGTGAATATACTGGAGCAGGCGAAAATCACAGTTGCAAGTTGTCCGCCACAGCGGATCTGGCTTGGGCACGACAAGTTGCAAGTTGAAAGTGAACTACTGCAGGAAAAAGAAGAAAAGAAATTATATGATATTTATTTGCAAGTAAAAGATGAAGTGGAGGATAAAGTAAAGAATAATAATTTCAAAGAGGCGATGGAAATCCTTTTAACAAATTTTGGCAAGCCGATTGATGATTTTTTTGACCATGTTATGGTGATGACTGACGACGAGAATTTGAAAGAAAATCGTCTCTCATTACTTTGTTTAATTGCAAATTTATTCTTTTTAATTGCAGATTTTTCTAAAATTGTTCTAAGTGAATCTTTGGTTGAAAAAAAATAATTTTTTTCATTTCCCGACGGAAATTTAAAAAATTTTTTAGAAAAAAATGAATTTTTTTTGGATTTTTTTGCATTTTTTTCTTGACAATTGAAAAAAATAATGTATAATATTATCAAAAGAATAAATTAAAAGTAACTAAAGTGTCAGTATCAAAAAAAGTTTATCAGTTGATAGTTTTCACAAACCTCCTCGATGTTATATCGGGGGGCTGGAGGCTTCATCTGAGGCTGAAAGAAAGGGGGTAGATAATTGGACGCTTTAGGGCATCATTTGCTGATAGAACTTTATGGTTGTGATGCTGAAATCTTGAACGACTGCGAGAGGATCGAGAAGGTAATGAACGCCGCCGCTCTTTTGGCGAATGCACATATTCTGGAGAGTGCTTTTCATCAATTCAATCCCCATGGAATCAGCGGAGTGGTGATTATTGCCGAATCCCATTTTTCCATTCATACATGGCCAGAGCATGGGTATGCGGCAGTAGATATCTTTACCTGCGGGGATGACTTGAGGCCTGATCTTGCTTACAACTATATGATTAACCATTTTAAGGCCAAGAGTTCTGTAATAGTAGAGATGAAAAGAGGAGTAATTCCTCTTCCAGTTCTTACGGCCGAGCAGTTCTTGACGACGCAGGGATTGATTGAAAAGTCAAGAGAAGCCGTTGTCTGTAGAAAAGGAAGATAAGGAAGAGGACTGCTTCAGACGAATCGGCAGAGGCATCCAAGTAGGTCTTGCGACCAAGTAGGTCTTGCGACCAAGTAGGTCTTGCGACCAAGTAGGTCTTGCGACATAAAATTTTCAGGGCGCAGCATAAAGGGGGTGGTGTTTTTTGTCCTGGTATGTTGAATTTTTAACTCCTTATGAAGCTCATATGTATGGGTTGGGCAGGATTGTAAAAAGTATTCAGACAAAATATCAGGATGTAAAGATCATTGATACACTTGAATATGGCCGATGCCTTTTTCTGAATGGGAAAATTCAATCTGCCCGGCTTGATGAATTTATTTATCATGAAGCACTAATCCATCCCGCACTTTTTCTTCATCCAAAACCTGAGAGAATTTTTGTAGGTGGCGGAGGTGAAGGTGCAATTTTAAGAGAGATATTAAAACATCCAACCATTGAGAAAGTTGTAATGGTTGATATTGATAAAGAAGTGGTGGAGCTTGCCAGGAAATATCTCTTATCGTGGCACAGAGGAAGATTTGAAGACCCGAGGGTAAAGGTATATTATCAGGATGCAAGAAAATTTTTAAGGAAAGAGAAAGAGACTTTTGATTGTATTTTTCTGGACCTCTGTGACCCGGGAGAAAACGAGGGTCCGTCAGAGCTTTTATTTACAAAGGAGTTTTACACCCTTATAAAGAAAAGGCTGTCCGAAAATGGTATTGTTGCCGTGCAATCAGGGAGTACAAATCTCAATATGCTTAAGTATTTTTCAAATGTCTTTCAAACCCTGAAAGCAGTTTTCCCATTCGTGCTTCCATATCAGGTATATGTTCCTTCATTTGTTGGTCCATGGGGTTTTAATTTAGCAAGTATGTCTGCTCTTCCAGGTTCATTAAATCAAAATTGTATCAGGAAAAAGCGATTGAAGGGAAAATTAAAGTTTTACAGTCAAGAAGTGCATAATAGTCTTTTCGTATTGCCAGATTACTTAAAGAAGAATTTGAGGAAAGGCAAGGTTGTTTACAATGCCTGAAAGAAAATTTTTTTTAGTGGATGCGAATGGAAAAATATTAGGCAGACTTGCAACGCAAATTGCCCGAATTTTAATGGGAAAACATAAATCCTCCTTTTCGCATGATAAGGATACTGGTGACTATGTAATCGTTATAAATGCAGAAGATGTTCGGGTAACCGGTAAGAAAGCACAGCAAAAATTTTATTTCCGCCACAGCGGCTATCCAGGTGGAGCAAAGAATGTCCCATATCTTAAAATGCTTGAAGACCATCCAGAGGAAATTATCAGGCATGCAGTGAGAGGAATGTTGCCGCACAATCACCTGGAGGACAAGATTATATCCCGCTTGAAGGTTTATCCTACGTCTTCGCATCCGCACAAGGCTCAGAAATTAGAGCCCTTTCCAGTATAAAAAGGAGTTGAAGATGGCTGAGTTTTTTTATGGTACGGGCAGGCGAAAGACTTCAATAGCAAGGGTAAGACTGGTACCAGGGACAGGCAAGATAATAGTGAACGAAAAAGAGATAGCTGCCTACTTCGGCAGGCAAATTTTGCAGAATGTAGTGCGTCAGCCATTAGAGGCAACATCAACTCTTGATAAGTTTGATGTCCTGGCAAATGTTGAAGGCGGAGGAATTCATGGGCAGGCGGATGCTATAAAATTGGGAATAGCGAGGGCATTAACCCATGCTAATCCAGATACAATTCCTACGCTCAAAAAGGCCTCACTCCTCACCCGTGACCCCAGGGAGAAAGAGAGGAAGAAATACGGGCAAAAGGGAGCTCGTGGTAAGTTCCAGTGGTCAAAACGGTAATAATGTATTAACCACAGAATTTTTTAAAAAGCCTCTTCTAGTGAAGGGGCTTTTTTTAGATATATTTAGTAAAGTTTAATAACAGGAGCCAAAATGACTGAATTAATGGGAGACTGGAAAAGGAGTCATCACTGTTCCGCTTTGCAAAAGTCAGACCTGGGTAAGACAGTGATACTGATGGGATGGGTGGATACCCGCCGTGACCACGGTGGCGTTATTTTTATTGACCTGCGCGACAGGGAGGGCGTGACACAGATAGTTTTCAATCCACAACATGATCCAAAACTACACAAGAAAGCACACACACTTAAACCTGAATATGTAATTGCGGTAAAGGGAGAGGTTGTTCCCAGACCTGCTGGCACAGAAAATCCAAAATTGCCTACCGGCGAGATTGAAGTAAAAGTAAACGAGTTGAGAATATTGAATGAGTCAAAAACTCCACCTTTTGTCATTCAGGACGAGGTTGACGCAAGCGAAGAGGTCAGACTCAAATATCGCTATCTTGATTTGCGCCGCCGCCCAATGGTCAAGAACCTGACATTGCGTTCAAAAATTTGTATCGCTATCCGCAAATTCCTTATAGAAAATGGATTTTTAGAAATTGAAACGCCAGCTCTTGCAAAGAGTACTCCTGAAGGTGCCAGGGATTTTCTTGTTCCAAGCCGTTTGCTTCCAGGCGAATTCTATGCCCTGCCGCAATCACCACAATTGTTCAAACAGATTCTGATGATTGCCGGTTATGAGAAATATTTTCAGATTGCTCGTTGTTTCAGGGACGAGGATTTGCGCGCAGACAGGCAGCCGGAATTCACCCAGGTTGATATTGAGATGTCGTTTGTAACTGAAGAAGACATTTATGCACTTACTGAGCAGATGATATACAGGGTATTCAAAGAAACGCTTGATATGGAAATCAAGATTCCATTCCCGCGTACTCCATACGCCGAATCTCTAAAGAAATATGGAACTGATAAACCTGACTTAAGGTTTGGTATGGAGTTGGTTGAGCTGAGTTTGATGCTTACAGGCACTGGCTTTAAAGTGTTCAGGGAAATTCTGGAAAACAAAGGAGTAGTAAAGGGTATAAATGTGCAGGGTGGAGCAAAGTTCAGTCTGAAAGAAATAAATGAAATTATCACTCTTGCAACAAGTTCTGGTGCAAAGGGTCTGGCATGGATAAAAGTTGAGGAAGGAGGTCCAGCTTCTTCTATTGTGAAGTTTTTCACTAGTAAAGAGCTCGAGGGAATACAGAAAGCAATGTCAGCTAAAACAGGAGACCTATTGCTTTTTGTTGCTGATAAAAGAGAAGTTGCAAATAAAGTGTTAGGCAATCTCAGGATTGAAATGGCAAAGAAAATGAATTTAATTGAATCCGGGTTCAAGTTTGTCTGGGTTATGGACTTTCCCCTTTTTGAATGGAACGAGGAGGAAAAAAGAATTCAGCCAACCCACCATCCGTTTGCCTCTGCTGTTGAGGAAGACATAGAAAAGATTATTGAACTTAATAATCAGGAATTACCCAGACTGCTCAACCATCCCGAATTTATTCAACAATTGTTGCGATTAAAAGGGAGAACTTATGACTTGGTTTTGAATGGGGTGGAAATTGGAAGCGGCAACATCAGAAATCATCGCTTAGATGTGCAGCGGGCGATATTCAGAATATTGGGGATTACAGAGGAAAATGCCATAGAGAGATTTGGATTTTTTCTCGAAGCGCTTGAATATGGTGCTCCTCCTCACGGTGGAATTGCTCCTGGACTTGACCGTCTGGTGATGCTGATGGCTGGAGAGGAATCAATCCGGGATGTAATTGCCTTCCCCAAAACCGCAACTGGCACCTGCCCGATGACCGGAGCGCCTTCAAAAGTAGAAGAAAAACAATTAAAAGAACTACACATAAAGACAGTATGATTACAATAGTTTTTTCTGAAAAGTGTTTGAATTACAGAGAACCAGGACATCCAGAATCGCCGGAAAGGGTGCAGAATTCATATCTTTTTTTAAAACAAAAAGGGTTTGAGCTTGTTGAGCCAGAGCCCTGTTCTAAGGAAGACTTGCTTTTAGTTCATTCACAGCAGATGGTAGAAAGTGTAAAGAATTTGCCTGGGTTATTTGAGATTGCTAAATTGTCAGCAGGCGGTGCAATTAAGGCTTGTGAATTGGCGTTAAAAAATAAAATTTCATTTTCACTTTTAAGACCACCCGGCCATCATGCTACAAAAAATAATGTTGGTGGATTCTGTTACTTTAATAATATTGCTATAGCAGTTAAGAAAGCTTTAGGAGAAAGTCCTGAGCGTAGTCGAAAAATTGCCATCATTGACATAGATTGCCACCATGGAAATGGAACAGAAGATATTTTACTGGGAGAGGAAAAAGTGCTCTATGTTTCTCTTCACCAGAATCCACTCTATCCTGGAACAGGTCTGAAATCTTATAAGAATTGTCTGAATTTTCCACTTCCTGCCGGAACAAGTGAAAAAAGGTATCTGGAAGTACTGGACAATGCTTTGGTTGAAGTGAAAAAATTCAATCCATCTTTGATTACAGTTTCTGCAGGTTTTGATACTTATAAACTTGACCCTATTACAAATATGGAATTGGAAAAAGAAAGTTATAAAAAGATTGGAGAAAGAATAAAAAATCTCGGGAAACCAGTCTTCAGCGTTCTTGAAGGCGGATACAGCGAAGATTTACCAGAATGCATCTACGAATACCTGCAGGGGGCTATGGACTGAGGAATATGGGACTGTCCCTCTTTTCAAGATACTATACTTTCTGACACAGTTGGAAAATTGCACAGATGAAAAATGTAGAAAAGCTTTATTTATTTTTTGACGAATCAGGAAATTTTGATTTTTCCTCACAGGGTAGCCAGCACCTGGTTTTTACTTCATTATTAAGCACAACCCCTTTTGGCTTAATGGAAAAGCTGAATGAACTTGATAATAAACTGCTAAAAGAAGGTCAAAATATAAAACTCTTTCACGCAAGCGAAGATAGCCAGATTATAAGAAATAAAGTTTTTGACATTTTAAAGAGCGATGATTCATATGAAATAGATTCAATAATTATAGAAAAACCAAAAAATCATCCCACAAGAAATTATTTTGTAATTTATCTTGAAATATACAAATGCCTTCTTCAGTATATATTCAAAAGATATTCCTTTAACAAAGTTTTCATTTTTACAGATTCAATTCCTTTTACAAAAAAGAGGGATTTTGTTGAGAAGGGTATTAAGGTAGCATTGAGGAGGTTGTTAGGCGGGAATGAAAATAAAAGGTTTTACATTTTTCACCATCCATCAGAGTCTAATTATTGTCTTCAAGCAGCTGATTATTGTGGATGGGCAATTTATAGAAAATATGGTGACTGGGGTGATATTGAAGTGAGGCCATATAAAGCGATAGAACAAAGAATAAAAAGCGAGTTTAATTATTACAAACCAGGAAGAGATATCTTCTATGAACGAAACTCTTATTATAGCAAAAGAAACGATGACAATAAATATAAAATCCACTAAAAAAACGACCTCCCCAGCTATCCTTTCGGAAAAACCCTATCCCGGGTTTTTATCACTGAGGAGGAACCTTTTGAAAATTAACTTTCAACTTCTGTAAAGATTATATCATATTTTTTTATTTTTGTCAAGTAAAATCGCAATTTTAAAAATTTCTGCAATCTTAGGAAGAACTTGCTCTGACGGCTTGAAAATTTTTATTGGGGTTCTACAAATTGTAGAATAGACTTTTAGTTCTACTCTCATATAAAGGGATAATTATGCAGAAAGAAAAGAAGGTTCAGGCGCAGGAAGATTTACAGAAAATTCAAGAAGAGTCGCAAAAACAGGCATTACCGGAACAGAAAAGGGTATTTTCTGTTTCTGAGAAAATGCGCAGGCGGGTCCATAATTTACCAGACCCGACTCGCCCACCCTTGGGATATGATGAACACAAGTCATTTGACAGAGTTTTTCCATATATCCGGCTCCCGAGACTTCATCCACCTAATCACGGAGATACTGTAATTTTTAATGCTCCTGAATTACCAGCAAACCAACTGATTCTGGGAGATAATCTTGAAGTTCTTCGCACAATTCCATCAGAATTTGTTGATCTTATTTATATTGACCCACCATTTTTCTCAGGTAGAACCTATAATGTTATCTGGGGCGATACAAATGAAGTCCGCACTTTCTATGATATATGGGAAGGAGGAATTGATACATATCTTATCTGGTTGAATGCCCGGCTATGGGAAATGAGACGTGTTTTGAAAAATACCGGTTCAATTTATGTCCACTGCGACTGGCATGCAAGTCATTATATCAAATGCGAGATGGACAAAATTTTTGGATATGAGAATTTTCAGAACGAGATAGTTTGGTGTTATTCAGGACCAAGTGGAACACACCAACACTTTCCAAAAAAGCATGATATTATTCTAAGATATTCTAAGACAGAACAGTTTACTTTTAATCAGCCTCGTAGCCCTCATAAATCAGGAGTTCATGATACCCGTGGCACGGCTCTTGCTTATACGGGTAAAGAAATAGATGTTAAAAAACTTGAGGAAAAAGGAAAAGCTATGGAAGATTGGTGGTGTGATATTTATACCACGGATAGAGTAAGAAGCGAGATGATCGGTTATCCTACCCAAAAACCTGAAGCACTTTTAGAGCGGATTATTAAAGCGTCTTCTAATGAGGGTGATATTGTTGCTGATTTCTTCTGTGGGGGAGGAACTACTTTAGCTGTGGCAATGAAACTAAAGCGCAGATTTATTGGTTGCGATTCCTCGCGCGTTGCAATTTCAGTAACTCTTGACCGGCTTGTTAAAACTGGTGAAGAAATGAGTGGAGTAAAAAGTAACATATCCAAAGCGGAAATGGTTCAGGGAAAATTGGATATTACAGCAGAAAAAATTCCTAACATTGAAGTTTCTTATCTTGGCGTTTATCCAATTGACAAATTTACATATCTTTCCCAAGATGATTTTATAGATTTTGTTTTAACCTGCTATGGTGCAAGTGCTAATACTGCGGAAGGCATTGCTAATGGTTTTCGTCCGCCCGGACAGCAGGAACCAATTTTGGTGGGACCTGCAAATCCAAACGATTCTATTGATGCAAAAGTTGTTAAGGACTTCTTTGATGAAATAAAATCCCGACTTGAGCCAAATAAACTTGTGCGTGCAAAAATTATTGGGTGGAGGTTCAGTCGGCAGGGCATTGAATATATTAAAGTACTTAGAAAATATGCTGAGGAAAATAATTTGCCTGTTGAAATAGAGTTAATTCCACTTGATTCAAGAGAATTCCGTGCTCGTATTTTACAGCGCTATCCAGATGCCGAAGAAAATGAATTTTTCTTGCGTTTTTCCAAGCCACCGGTTATCGGTGATATTAAGGCAAAAAAGATTAGTGAACTTGAATATGAATTTGAAGCAATTGATGCCCTTTCAACCAACGAAGATAGTTTTTTAGTCAATTGCCAGTGGGACCTTGATTATCAGGAAGGTCATTTTGTTGCAGACAAAGAATATATTTTATCGCGAGAAAAGGTTAAAGATAAGAAAATTGGCGAGCGATTTGAAGCAATCTTGACCGCTAAACACAAATTTGAGAAGTCAGGAGAATATACGATTGCCTGCAAAGTTCAGGACAACCTTGCCGGCGAGACTGTATTAGCAAGGAAAATTAAAATAGGAGAATAGAAGAATACAATGAAGACAAAGGACTTGATAAAAAAATTAAAATCTTTTTTGAGCTTATTGAAAAAACATAGAAATTACTATTGTGAATCTGTAGATGATGGCGAAGTAATCAAGAACCATGGTGAGATACGAAAACAGGAACAAATCTTAAGCAGAAAATTTGGAGCAATAGAACCATACATAAGAAAATTCAGTGGTCTTATGATTTATCAGCCTTCTATCGGGATAAGTCAAGATCCTTGGATTGATTTTTTAGGAGGAATTGAACCTTCCCAAAAAGGGCCTGCTTTGGATTTAGTTATAAAAGAACTCAATAAAATTATTGGGAGAGTAGAAACCACAGAAGAGGAGCAGGTACTTCTTGAAGATTTGATTATACTTTTTGATTCGCTCAAAATTCATCCCAATATTGTAAGAGTCAGCAAAAAAGCATTTGAAAATAAAATGTATGCAGAAGCAATTTTAAATGCCTTTAAAGAAGTTATTGTAAATGTGAGAGAAATCTCTGGTTTAAGAGAATTAGATGGGGCGACACTTATGGAACAAGCATTTTCTTTAAATAATCCAAAAATAAAGTTGAACAATCTACAAGCACAATCAGAAAAAGATGAACAATTAGGTTTTATGGAAATTTTCAAAGGTGTTACATTGGGTATTAGAAATCCAAAAGCCCATGAGAATATAGAACAGGAAGATCCTTATAAAACACTTGAATATTTATCATTAGCAAGTTTACTTTTGAAACGTTTAGATGAAAGGATAGAACCAGGATAAAGTTATGTATTACTTTTTTAAATCGCACGAAGCAAATTTTAGGGAATGGGTAAAGACAGAATTTCAGGGAATTCCTGAAAAAGGAATTGCATTTTCGAGACACATTTCTTCTTCACTATTCAAGCCCAAAATGGAACTTTTTAGCGAAAAGCAATGGAAAATGCAGTTAGAAGCAATTCAGCGCTGTGTTTATTCCTTTGAAATTCTTGGCGAAAAGGATATACTAACAAATATCGTGACTGGAGGAGGAAAAACTACTATTATTGCTGGTATGAGTGCATATATGATGATTGTCCACGACCAGATGAAATTTCTTGTCTTAACACCAAATACAATTGTGCGTGAGAGATTGATAGACGACTTTGATATTAATTCTTCTTCCTATGTGTATGATGTTTTTCCCTTCTTTTCAAATTCCTATGAAACACTAAAAAATAGGTTTTCTCTTCATATAATGAAACCTTTTGTAAGTGCTGTAGGCATAAGATCCGGAAATATTATTTTAGGAAATATTCACCAGATTTATGAACGAACAGATAACTGGAAAGTATTACGCGACAATGTTGAATCTTTATGTATATTTAATGATGAGGCACATAATACTAAAGCTGAACAATATAATGACCTGATAAACAAACTCAAACCAAAGAGGTTCTTCAGGTTAGATACAACCGCTACTCCTGATAGACTTGATGGATTACATCCAGACAGCAAAATGATTTTTGTATATGACATTGCCCAGGGAATGCAGGATAAAATTATTAAGAGAATTGTGGTATTTCATCCTGATGTTCGAAAGGTTCAGTTAACCTATGAAGATTTGGAAACAGGAAAAACTATTTCTGCAGAAGATGTGCCCTGGGAAGAAATTGAAAGAAGGAATATACCTGCCAGGCGCTACATAACAAGTGTAAAACCTATGCGTCAGCAAATTGCAATTGCTCTTGAACTCCTGAAGAATCAACATATGAGAATGCCAATGAATAAGGATGGAAGTCCTCGGTTTAAGCCACTTCTTTTTGTAGTCGCAATTTCAATTGCAGATGCAGAACGTATAAAAGATGAAATTTTAAAAATCGGGGAACCCTATGGAGTAAAAAAAGTATTACTTGTAACTAATGAATCTGATGATGAGTTAAAAGAGGCTGCTCGCAACCTGAATAAAGAGCCCTTAACGGAATGGGACGCTGTGGTTTCAGTTTTGATGCTTCGTGAAGGATGGGATGTTCGTAATATCTCTGTGATTTTACTTTTTAGAAAATTTTGCTTTAAACAGATGCCAGATGGACAAAAATTTTCTGTATATGGTCCACAAGTCATTGGAAGAGGTTTAAGAAGAATGAGTAAAAATCCTGAAGAATGGGAATCTTTATTTGTGGTTGACCATCCAATTTTGAAGCACGATTGGCTATGGGAGCACTTAAGGGCGACTCAATATCCAGATTCGTTAGACCCAGCAGGCATTATTTTTGATATTGAAAAAATTCCGGAAGATAAAGAGATGGAAAAAATAGATGAAGGCGAAACTACTATCGAAGAAGCAGAAGAAAGACTGGATATTTCTTCCTTGCCACCTACTCCAGAACCACCAGAAATAGTTGAACCAATTTATGAATGGCAGAGATTTCTTGATGATTATAAATATGAATTTCATAAAATGAACATTACTGAAGAAATTGAACAGATTAAAAGTCTGAATCTTGATGGGGACCTTACAATTATTGATAAAGATGTTCCTAAAATAGAAATAGAGGAAATTGCCCGAATAACGAAAACTGAGAATTGGGGTATAGAAGAATTGAAAAAACAATTAGTTCGACAGATTCACTTAATAGCACATGATGCATTTCTTGAATATGATAGAAATCCAGATGAGAGACAGGTTGTTTTGGTTAAAATTATTCGTGAGCATATTAGAAAACGTTTTCTATTAGGGACCGATGTTGAGGAATCAAATGATGAGCGATTATTACGCATCCTTTGGGCAATAGTTGACCAGATTAGAGATGTGTTTTTGAGACCAGAGTTGATAGAGGGTATTTTTGCAAAAAGTAAAATATGATTACCATAAGAGGGAAGTTAACAAATCTTAAAAAGAGTCCTTATGGCGAAGAGAAATATGACTCTACCCTTGAACGAGAATATATGGTTGAGTTAGAGCGTGACCATGCTGTGGCAAAATGGACAAAAAAGCATAACATTAGGATACCTTATAAATTTTTAGGATTTGCAAGATATTACATTCCTGATTTTTTGGTTGAATATCGAGATGGTGCTAAAGAAATTCATGAAACAAAAGGTTTGCCCTTACTCTTATGGTTATCGACAAAACTGAAAAGAGAGACAGCAATAGATTTTTGTTGCAGGAATGGTTGGAAATATAAGTTGATTACTAAGGGGAGAGAAGCTTTCTATAAAAGAATATGATGAGGGATTAAGATGGTAAAGATATATAATACACTTTCAAGGCAAAAAGAAGAATTTGTTCCGCAGAATCCGCCAGACGTGAAGATGTATGTCTGCGGAATTACACCTTATGATGAATGCCATATTGGGCATGCAAGGTGCTATGTTGTATTTGATGTGATAAGGCGATACCTTGAATATAAAGGATATAAAGTTCACTATGTGCAGAATTTTACAGATATAGACGATAAGATAATAAACAGAGCAAAAGAAAGTACACAAGCGGATGCCCCCAGCCTGCG
>MNUO01000087.1 GCA_001871015.1 Candidatus Desantisbacteria bacterium CG1_02_38_46 | reverse complement strand
CTGATTACCACTGCGTTCCTGTTAATGATGTCCGATATGAACCCGCATGGAAATTTGCCGACGATAGAAATCTTTTAATGTTACTTCATACCTGGGGCGGAAGTTCGTTTGATGGCGCAGAAATTGTAAGGAAAGCAGTAGAGAAATACAAGAATGTAAAAGTTCTTTTAGGACATTCCTGTTTCGGGGATTGGGATGGAGCAATGGGATTGGTCAGGAGGTTTCCCAATGTTTACCTGGAACTTACTGCAGTTTTACCTTACAGGGGGATTCTGGAAAAACTGGTAGAAGGGGTTGGCTCGCAAAGAATAATTTTTGGTACGGATTTTCCCTGGTTCAGCCATCATTATTATATTGGCTGTGTACTTTCTGCAGATATAACCGATGAAGACAGGCACAACATTCTGCATCGCAATGCCGAAAAACTTCTTTCACCTTTTTTAAATAAGGACACATTTTAATTTAGAAATATTATAATCAGTAAAGGGGGCTTACAATGGCAAAGTTAGCAGTTCTTGGAGGAAAGCAGGCAGCAAAAGGATTGAACATTCCTGCCTGGCCGTTTGTAGACAGAGAAGATGAAAGAATGTTGGTTAAAGTATTAAAAGGCAGGCGTTGGTGTCGGATTTATCCTGGTTCCTGGGCTGAGAAATTTGAGAAAGCTTATGCAAAATGGAACCAGGCAAAATATGCAATAGCTGCGGCAAACGGGACAGTTACTCTTGAATTATCCCTTAAGGCAGGCGGAGTTAAAATTGGAGATGAGGTGCTTGTGCCAGCAGTTACCTTCATTGCATCGGCAAGTGCAATAAGCGAAGTGGGTGCAATACCGATTTTTGTGGACGTAGACCCCGGGACATTTCAAATAAGTCCCGAGGCACTTGAAGCGTCAATAACAAAACGCACAAAAGCAGTAATCGCAGTGCACTACGGAGGTTATCCAGTCAATTTTGACAAAATTATTCCAATTGTGCGAAAACATAAATTATTATTGGTTGAGGATTGTGCCCATGCTCATGGGACTGAATGGAAGGGCAGACCGGTGGGTTCTATTGGTGATTTTGGTTCATTCTCATTTCAGGAGAGCAAGTCCCTGTCTTCTGGCGAAGGCGGGGCCATACTGACAAATAATAAAAAATATTATGAGGAAGCGTCAATTATACACAACATTGGAAGAGTGGTCGGCAAGCCAGGTTATGGCCACTTTATTTTATCTTCCAATTATCGTTTGAGCGAGTTTCAGGCAGGAGTTTTACTTTCACAACTGAGCAGGTTAACCCAGCAGACCAACCATAAATATAAAATGGGTGAATTCCTCGCAAAGGAATTAAATAAAATTGGCGGAGTAGATTCTTTACCGAGAGACAAAAGAATTACAAAAAGAGGATATTATTTCTTTATTATTAAATATGATGCCAGGCAATTTGGAGGCGTACATAGAGATAAATTTTTAAGTGCACTGCGTGCTGAAGGTGTACCTTGTGGTGCAGCATATGGAGTGCCGCTGTACAAAAATTATGCTTTTTGCAGGGCGCAAATCGAAAAAGTTCTACCTTCCAGGGTTGTTGGTAAATTGCCAAACTACGAAAAATTATATTTGCCGGTGGCAGAAAACTTCTGTGCCAATCAACAGATTACGCTCTGGCATCCTTTATTGCTTACAGACCGCAATGGAATTCAGAAAATCATTGATACAGTGGCAAAGATAAAAGAGAATATAGACGAACTGAAGAAGGTGTAAATCCTCCAATGTTAAAAGCAGGTATTTCAAAAGTCAAAATCACTCCGCCGTTCGGTCTTGAGATGGCGGGCTACGGAATTTATCTCAACCGTATTGGAAAAGAAATTTCCAGTGCCTTAGAGATGTCTGAAGACAATATAACTATTTCCACAACTCACACCCATTCAGGTCCTACAACCGTATACCTGAGGGGTTGGGGAGACATGGATAAGAATTATATGGTTTTCCTGAAGGAGAAAATTATAGAGTCGGCAAAAGAAGCAAATAAAAATCTGGAGCCAGTTATAATTGGTGCGGGACAGGGTAAGGTTGAAATTAATTTCAACAGAGTGGTTAAAGGTGGTCCAACTGATACTGCTTTGATGGTTTTGCGAGTTGATAATTTAAGCGGTAAAACAAAAGCGATTCTATATAATTACAGCGCTCATGCTGTGGTAATGGGCCCGGATAGTTTTGCAGTGAGTGCTGATTGGCCAGGTTATGCAAGTGCGAAATTGGACAGTGTGCTCAGTGGCGGCATGGGTATGTTTCTGCAGGGTTTTTGCGGAGATGTGAATATTAAAGATAATGGCTCATCTTCTTTTGATAAAGCAAAGGAATATGGAGAAATATTAGCAAACGAAGTTTTAAGGGTGACAAAGAAAATAAAATTAGAGAAGAGCAAGAAGATAAAAATGTATTCAAAAATTATTAATCTGCCGCTTCATATACCTGACCAGAAAGACATTGAAGATATGCTTCAGCACTATGCCGAACACCGCAAGCAGGCAAACTGGGAACGCTTCTTCCAGGAATGGAAAGACGACACCATTAGAGAGATTAATCGTAATCCGCGGGATGTTTTGCCGGCTGAAATCCAGATACTTGCAATTGACAACGATATACTTTTTGTGATGGAACCAGGAGAGGTGTTTACAAAATGGGGAATGAAGATTAAAGAAATTTCACCGTTTAAAAACACATTTGTAATCGGTTATGCAAATGATTGTATCGGTTACATCCCTGACAAGGATGATTTTGTACGCAAGGGATATGCGGCGCATATGGTTCCTCTCATACTGGGATTCTTCCACTTTAAACCAAATGCGGGTGAGATACTTGTGGAGGGTGTAGGGGAACTCACAGAGGACATAAAATGTCTACTCAACAAAAAATAAAATGGAGAGAAAATGGGCTATAAAAAATGGCAAGAAAGTAATAGAGAAGTTTGAAGGTAGGGAAAGACCTATATTTACTTCTGTTTTTATCGTTCCAGAGTATCTGCTACTGCCTTGTAACTTGCTTTTATCTCATCAGCAGTTAAAGCGCGATTGTAAATTTTAACTTCATCAATTAGACCATTAAAATAGCCACCACCCATTTTTTGTCCAATATACAAATTTTCAGAATTACTGATAGACGATGTTGGATAATCAACCGAGCTTTCCTTTACTCCATTTACCCATACTTCAACTCTACCGCCTCTTCTTACACCAACAATATGAGACCAGGGAAATACTTCGCCTAAACTGGTCATTAAAGGATAATAGGTTGACCCATTATAAATATTGAAATATATATTTTTCGGGTTATAAGCAAAAGAAATATCATAACCTGCACTACCTTGATCAAACCAGGAACCTTTTGAAATTATTGAGGATATTACATATCCATTAGATTTTACCCAGACTTCTACAGTAAAGTCATTTGTGGTCATATCCAGACTGGAATTATTTCCACAATCAACATAACCCGCTTCTCCATTAAATTCGAGAGCAGTTCCTTTTACTCCTTTTACCCACTCTACTTCTCCCTCAATGTTACCGTCGTTTCCTTTTCCAGAGAGGTCTTTAACCTTAAAACCTTTTCCCTCGTCAAAACTCCAGTATGCAACAAGCCCCTTTTCTCCGCCCGAGGCGGATTTCGCTTCGCTCAACTTTTTTTCTTCTGCGCCCATTTTCCCTGCAATCCCAATCACAAAAACCAATCCCAAAATCATCCATTTCTTCATTTTACCCCCCCCTCAAAAACTTCCTCAATCCCATAGTAATTTACTAAATTATATTCCCTTTCCCGAATTTGTCAAGATTAAAAGTAATTCTAATCAGGAAGTAAAACTTTCTTAGGAAGAGAAACAAATTCCGCAGATATACTCTCTGTTTTCTCATCAGAAAGTTCTACTTTATCAATAAAATAATTTCCAGTAGCAGTGGTCACACAAAAAAGTAGTGCTCCTACCTTATCTTTAAATTTAACTTTGTCTATTGGAATGCTTACGACAACAGGCTTCTTTGTAGGAACATTAAATGAAAAAACCTCAAAAGTAGTTCCTATTGTATAGTTATTTGGATTTTTAACCAGATCAATTGAATAGGGTTCAAGTATCATTCCTGCCATAATAATAGAGGAAGAAGAAGGCAGTATAAAAATATGGAATCTTAGAGTATTATAATCTTTCCAATTAGTCAAAGAAGGAAAAATCTGAAAATATGGTGGATAGAATGTATCTATATTCTGAGTGGCCACTTCAAATTTTAACGCACTTTTTCCTGAAACAGCGAAATATTCGGTTAATTCCGGGAATTCTGGAGAGCAGTCCCTTCCTTTTTTTACTCTCTCACTTATTTCCCCTGCTCCTCCTTCAAAATCTTCAATAATTGTTGTTTTTTCCTTTTCTGTCGCCTTTTCTCCTAACCATTTAATTGTATTTAGGAGTATTTTTAACTCTCCCCCTTCTGGTTCTTTTTCTTCTCCTGTAAAATCTCCTCTTATCTTGGAAGCATAGCCAGTAACCATTCCGTTTAATACCACTTTACCCTTCCCCAATTTTCCTATTACTATTACAGGATTTCCTTTTTCATCTTCTACAAGAACTTCTCCTTTATGTCCCTTTTCAATGGCGATGTGGTCAGCATAGGCATGAACAAAAGTGTCCCCCATATTAAAACCTTCGGTAATTGGATGTGTTTTTATTATTTTTACCACATCCATATTGGGTTTTGGATGGATTATTCCTTTACCTACTTCTGGAAAAGAAATCTTGTGGTCGCGATAACCTGCACCATCATGCAGGAGTATGACATTTCCTCCTTTTTCTACATATTTTCTTAAGTCTTTAGTTCCTACATTAAAATAGACCCAGTTAGAACGCCGCTGGGGTACAATTACTACATCAGCATAGTTTAGAGTTTCAAGGTTTATTCTGGGCAGGGAAAATACAACAAACCCCTGTTTCTCCAAAGCCTTCGTTATACCTTCTGTTCCATACCCTCCACAGTATACTCCTATTTTAATTCCTTTGCCTGAAGGGACTTTTATAGGAACTTCAGCGTTTTCAATAACAGCAGTCTGGAATATAAAGGGTAATATATTAAACATCTCTTCCGCCACGCTCTTACCTGCTTCAATAGTATCGAGAAATCTGTCAGTAGGTTTTTTTATTCTTTTCAAATCATACCACTGCTCTAAGGGTAAAGTAACTTCTTTCTTGATTTCTTCAAGGTCTTTAACTATTGATTCAAACAATTTCTTTTTCTCTTCTTCCTTTGAAGAAACTACACTTTCCTTGTTTATCATTTCCTGTAGTTCTACACCATACTTGAGAAGTTTAAGATAACCCTCAATTAGTGAAATTTCAAAAGAAAGGTCTTTTGTTTCCAATTCCTGAACTGACTTTTTGCAATTTTCCAGGATAATTAAATCATCTTTCATTTCTTTTAAAGAAGTGTAATTAGCAAGTGGACCTTGTCCGAATTTGAGAGTGCCGCCTCCAAGTGCACCAGAAAATTTTCCACTGAAAAACCAGGGAAAGGGAATATCTGCACCATAAACCTTCCAGGTTATTTTTCCTGTCTGAGTAACAAGTTTTGCAAACTTTTCAGGGTTTTGGTATCCTTTTCTTGTTGCATAAGCAAGGGCAAATTCTTCTTCGCTTCTGCCCTTCAGATTCCAGGACCATTCAGCTACCGCAGCCAGATTGAACTCATAAAAAGAAATTGAATAAGGAACAATGTAGCCTGCAACATTTTTCAATCCCTTTTCAATGAACTCTTCCATACGATATTTTATAAATTGTGGACCATGCCAGGGACAGACAATTCTCCAGGAAGGAGAGAACTGCGGGTAAACTCCGAGCCACCTTCCTTCTTTGGCATAATTTTCAAGAAGAGGATATATCATAGGTGTTGGATTGGAACGATAAGTTTTTCCTCCGTCATAATAGGAAACATAGACATCCTTTGGAACTACTGAAATTACCTTGTCATTAACCGGATAACTTCCCTGGGTCAATAAAATGCGTAAATGACATTTTGGATATTTTTCTTTGATTTTATACCAGGCAGTTACAATTGCCTTGGCTTCAGTAGCATATTGGCCTAATTTTTTACATTCAGGGCAGGTGCATTCGCCACCCTCCTCACTCAACCAGACCGAGATATCAGTCACTTTCGGAGTAGAAGCAATATCAGAAAGCCAATCCGCTAATAAGTCTATAAGTTTTGGAGAAGAAGCACAGGGAGGATTTCGCCAGGTAAAATCACCTTTACTATAGTTCAACTCCGGAAATAGATTAAAAAGATTTTTTAATCCTGGATAAATATAAAGTTGGTTAAGGTGAAGAATTGTCGGGACCATTTTTACTCCGTTCTTATAACCGAAATCAATCAGACTCTTATTAACTTTCGCAATACCCTTACCTTCTTTTGAAAGGAACAGGTCAACAAGACCCAGATGCCTTTCTACAACATTCAATTTATGCTCGGAAAGCCATGGGATGGATTCTTTGCCATAGCCAGCCCAGAGTCCCCTCTCCTCTAAGTCAGGCCAGTCAATAACTTTCATTTTCGGCATAGTGACAGAGAATTTTCCATCTTTTTCTTTAAGGGTGGGAATAAGGAATTGTTTTAAAGTAGCAAAGCCATACTGAAGGCCCCAGGGTGTAAGTGCTATAACCTGTAACCCTTTCTTTGTTTCAAGAATGACATAAGCCTGGTCGGAATTTGGCAGGTTTTTTAATCTTTTTATTTCTGGCACCAAGTTTTCTTTTATATCTTCTTCGCTTAAAAGGAAGAATTCTATTTTAAAACTATTTGGTTTAAGAACGTTAGAAGTGATTTCTGCACCACTTTTCTTTTTTAAAAAATCATTAAAATTCTCAAGAACAAAACTTGCTTCCTCAATATTTTTGCCTTTCTTTTCTAAAAAGATTTCATCTACAGGTACTTCTGTTTTGCCTGAAATTGTTATTTCTTTGGGGAATGGAATTAGATAATTTAACCAGTTTTTCTCCATATCAGATCCTCCTGCCAGATCTCTAACAAACAGACTTATACCTAATAACAGAGCTATACTTATTCTTATTTTCATCAGTTATCTCCTGTCCTTCAGTCCAGTTAAGGGGCAGGTATAGATTTTAAATAATTTGTTTTTATTTCCTCTGCGGTTAATGCATGATTGTAAATTTTAACTTCATCAATAAAACCGTTTAAACCTCGTCCGATATACAAATTTTCAGAATTACTAATTGATGTTGTGGGATAATCAATGGATTGTTCTTTTGCTCCGTTCACCCATACTTCAACTGTCCCACCTCTTCTCACGCCAACAATGTGAGACCAGGGGAACGTTTCTCCTAAAGTGGTTTTTAAAGGATAATATTTTGAGCCATCATAAATATTAAAATATATGTTTTTCGGGTTCTCGGGATAAGAAATATCGTATCCCTTACCCTGATTAAACCAGGAGCCCTTTGAAATTATAGAGGATTTTGTCCATCCATTAGATTTTACCCAGACTTCTACAGTAAAGTCATTGGTGGGCATATCCAAACTGGAATTATCTCCACAATCAACATAACCCTCTTCTCCATTAAATTCGAGAGCAAAACCCTTTACCCAATTTACATCTCCTTCAATAATGCCATCGTTTCCCTTTCCCTCGTCAAAACTCCAGTATGCAACAAGTCCTGTTTCAGAAACTGCTTTCTTTTCCTCTGCACTTACCAGATTTGCCACCAACAGAAAAACCTGACACCTATTTTGATGACACCTATTTCAATTTATTTTACTTTCATTTCAAAATATATGTATTTTGTCTGATTTGGACTAAGAATGTTAATCTTCCATCTAAGTCCTTTGACAATATCACTTGGCTTTGGTGGTTCTGAACCCCAGGGCTGCCAGTTAGAAGTGGTATTTGGTGAGTAGGTGTAGGAATTTACAGTTGAAGTATCCCATCCTGTAAAGGAAACTGCACTATTGACAGAAGTGTCAAAGGAAGAAGTGTCAGTGATTATAAGGTTTGTTGCTGTTTCTGTGCCAATATTGGTAATTGTAAGTTTATAGGCGATTGTTTCTCCACTGGTAACAGCAATAGAAGATGTATTATAAGAAGTATTCTTTTTCTGATGGTATTTAGTAACAGTAATCACAGGTTGAGTAATTGTATTTACCTGATTTCCTATAATAGGAGTATTCTCATCAATTGTCCAGGTAGAATCCCAGGACTTCGCAGTAATTGTCCAGATACCACCTTTTGTATTCTTAACATAACAGGAAGTTTCTCCACTCACCATCCTTAAAACAATAGTTGTATCATTGTCCGATGCTCCTGTAGCAGAGAACTTACATCTATTAGAATTAGAAGAAAATTCTACTGTTTCAGACCAGTTAGTATCAGTATTGCCAAGTTCATCATACCCTGCAATTTTAATAAGCGTAGTATCACAAGAGGAAATAGTGAAAGGAGAAGAAACAAATTGAATTTTAGAACCAGTAATTGTTTCCTGATAGATAGAGGATTCATATTCACTACCTCTTGAAACAGTAAGAGTTGGTGTTCCAAATCTTAAATCACGGTAATATACTTGAGTTTCTCCCTGCACTAATCTTACTACCATTGAATTGGTTTCACTTCCAGAAAAAGTAGAAGTAGCAGAGAATTGTCCACTGTCAGAAGAAGATTGAATTAAACAAGTGTCATTAAAGGAAGAATCTACACCACCAACCTCACCTCCAAGTGAAATACTAAGAGGCACTTCCTTTCCTGCTTTCACTCTGAAAGGAGAGGGAGTAAAATTTAATTTATAACCGGAGAAATAAATATTTGCTCTTCCCTGATAACTTGCCTTGATCTCTTCTGTGCTTAAAACACGGTTGTAAATTCTAACTCCATCAATAAGACCATTGAAATACACATCGCCTGTAGAAAAAAAAGCATACCGGCCAATTTTAGCACTCTGCGAGTTTGAAGCTATTGGTAGAGGTGCAGAAGCACTGTTTTTCAACTCTCCATTCATATAGATATAAATACTACTTGTATCCTTTACAGCAACAATATGAGTCCAGGTATCAACAATTATAGTACCTGCGCCTGTAGATGCACCCTTAAGGCTTCCGTCGGTTAAAGCTACAAAGAAACGATATCCATTGTTATTGGAACCCTGAAACAATGACCAGCCAGTATATCCAGAGCCTATTGTTTTTTCAACTATACCTCTCTGATAAGCATCGCCCTTTAATGGTCTCACCCATGCTTCAACTGTAAGTGCGCTTGTGCAATTCAGGATTGTATTATTCCCGCAGTCAACATAATCATTTACTCCGTCAAACTGCAGAGCGCTTCCGTATTTGCCACCGACATAGACCGGACCATTGGCAAGAACTCCATTATTTCCGTATCCAGAACCATCGATGGTGGTTGTATTGCCATCATCAAAATGCCAGATACCTACTGCTCCATATTTATTTATACTGCGGGTAATTGTATCATCAGGATAAATAGAGACAACTGCTATGATTGTATCCTGACCTGCGTAAGAGGATTTAATAGTAAAGGTACATTTCCCATCTGCAAGTGTTATTCCTGAAGAAGGTGTAACTGTATCCTTATTTCCTCTTACAGTATAAAGGCTAACAGCATTTCCTGTTAAAGGATTACCGTAGGTATCACAGACAGTGACTACAGCAGTGCAAGTAGATGTGCCATCTGCTTGGATTTGATAAGGAGTAAAAATGATGTAAGAAGAAGTATTATTAAAGGAGCCAACAATTATGGATTGAATCTGAGAGGTCTCTTCTAAAGCTCCAGATTTAACTGTAATTGTAGGTGAGCCAGTTTTAATATCCTGGTAATAAACATAAGTTTCTCCCTGCACCATTTTTAATGTAATTGTTGAAGTCCAGGTTTCTCCTGAAGTACTGAAGGAAAATCTCCCGGTGACAGAGGAAGTAGAAAAAATGCAGGTCTCATTGTAGCCGGAGTCTTTAACATTCTTTGCTGTCCATGCCTGCACGCAGATAGAATCAGAAATATCTCCAACAGTAATGTTGCGTGCAGGAGTAACAATTGCCAATTTAATAGCATTTGGATTCAAAGTGATTGTTTCTTGCTGGGCATTGCTTACTAAATCTACACGGGAAACAGTAATTGTAGGAGTACCAATATTAGTATCTTTATAATAGAAATTCCCTATTCCAGCAGTGAGTGTAATCGAACTATCGTTAGTAGTAGACCAGTTTGCTCCATCAGAAGAGAATTTGCCATTAGATGAAGACGAAGTAAGAGTAACAGTGTTATTGAAAGTAGTATCAGTATCTCCACCAGAAGTACCTGTAGCAATTGCTGTAATCTTCGGGGAAGAATTATTTTGCATTATACTGAAAGGAGAAGAAACAAATTTTAAATTTGAGGCAGTGAAACGAATGCCGGGAACCCTTCTCAGACTTATATCATCAAACCATGCAGTGCCTGTTTGTTTATAATAAAGCAAATACAGGTAAAAAGAGGTAACGTCTCTATTATTATCAGTGGTAAAATATAATTCCTTATATTCCCAGTCATGAGTGGTTTTTGAAAATTCTACCACAAAATACTGAGCCGTTCCTGTGTTATAAAATATTCCGACATCAAGACCATAATAGATGCCAGCACCCGTGGTAGGTGTATCTGCTCTTGACCATCCAGAAAAAACAAAGGTAGAACCCCTTGGAATGCTGTTATTAATGTTATAGATTTCCTGATAAACATTTTTATTTGTTGCTGATTCTCCAATAACGCGGAAGGAACGTGTTCCAGTGTAAGCATAAGTGGTGTCTATGCAGTCAGTATTGGCAAGAGAACTGCCTGCCCAGGGAGAAGGAATCTGACCTGTTCCTTCTTCAAAAGAAGGATTACCCACCCTATTTTCTCTAATTTGTTTACCAGGATAATTTACACAAAAGCCAGTAAAAGTATCCTGTCCTGTATAATAAGTTTTGACTGTCCAGGTGCATTGACCATTGACATCAGTTAAACCACTGGCAGGGTTGGTATTAAAGATAATTGTAGAGTCAGGACGCGTGCTCTGAAGAATAACTGCTGTATCAAACACAGGATTGCTATTGTTATCTTTTAAAGATAAGGTTATATAAGCAATGGATTCTCCATTTGCACGGACTTGAGAAGTGCTTATTCTTAAATAAGATAAAGTTTCGTTAAAACTGCTTGCAGTAAAAATAGTTATTTGTTGGGTATCAGAAGTAATTCCTGTGCGTGAAACAGTGACAATTATTGAGCCGGTGTTACTGTCTTTATAATAGAAATAACCACTACCTGCAGTTAAAGTAGTAGTATTAGCAACAATCCAGGGCGAAGTCTCCTGAGAAAATTCCCCGCTTAGAGATGAAGAGGTTAAAGTAATTGTATTGTTAAAATCAGTATCGATTACCTCCTGCCCCTGTTCATTTATTTTTCTCATCTCCACGGTAATTTTGGGAGATGCTTTATTTGTGGGAATACTGAATGAACTGGAAGTAATTTTTAATTTATTTTGAGTGAAATAAATAGATGCTCTTCCCTGATAACTTGCAAGTATTTCTTCTTCTGCTAAGGCACGGTTATAAATTTTAACTTCATCAATTAGACCATTAAAATAAACATTATTTATTGATTTTCCGATATAAAAAGTTTCAGCATTGGTGATTGAAGTTGCTGGATAACTGCCTGATTTTTTTACACCATTTACCCATACCTCAACTGTTCCACCTCTTCTTACACCAACAATATGAGACCAGGGGAATGTCTCTCCTAAACCAGTGTTCAAAGGAGAATAAGTAGAACCATCGTAAATATTGAAATATATGTTTTTCGGGCTACCGGGATAAGAAATATCATAACCTTTACCCGTATTAAAATAAGAACCTTTGGAAATTATTGAAGAGTTAGTAAATCCATTGCATTTTGCCCAGACTTCTACTGTAAAGTCATTGGTCGGCATATCCAAACTTGATTTATTTCCACAATTGACATAATCATTTATTCCGTCAAGTTGTAAAGCACTTCCATATTTGCCACTGGTGTAGACCGGACCATTGGTTAAAATTCCATTATTATTGTTTCCAGAAATGTCGAGAGTAGTTGGATTCCAGTCCTCAAAAAGCCAGGCACCCACTATTCCCTGCTTGTTTATTCCATGCGTAATGGTTTCATCGGGATTGGTAGAAACAACTGCAACCAGAGTATCCTGACCTTCATAATTAGAGCTAATAGTAAAGGTGCATTTTCCATTTGCATCAGTTGTTCCAGGGTTTGGAGTGATTATATTCTGTGCTCCTCTAGCAGTTTGTAGCGATACCAATTTATTGGTAATAGGATTCCCATACGTATCACACACAGTAACAACTGCTGTGCAGGTTGAAATGCCGTTTACGCTAATTTTATAAGGAGAGAATGCAATATAAGAAGAAGAGTTGTTGAATGTCCCTGGGGAAACCGATTCTATCTGAGATGTGTCATAATTAAGGTCGTCAGAATGAATAGAAATTGTAGGTGAGCCTGCTTTTGTATCTTTATAATAGACGTATGCTTCTCCTTTGTTGAAATTTACATTTATTGGATTTACCCAGGGGCCACTGGTGGTGGATAATGCAAACCCTCCTCTAATACTTGAAGAAGTGAACGTGCATGAACCAGTATAACTAGCTACTTTTGTTCCATCATCAAATTGTGCTTGAATAACAATAGAATCTGCAAGAGTTGGAGTTTCTCCGGCAGTTAAATTACGCATCGGGGTAACAACGCGAAGTTTAAGGAAATAACTATTTGCTTTTGCATCAAAACTTGCTTTTACTTCCTGTGGACTTAATGCACGATTGTAAATTTTAACATCATCAATGGCACCATTAAAATGCCATATAGCGGAAGGAGAATATCTGCCTATTTTTAAAGTAAGAGCATTGCTGACAGAACCGGTGTTTCCTGCCGAATAATCTGCAGCATTTACTTGAGTCCCATTTAAATAAACATAAATTTTATCATCTCTGTCAAAAACACCCACTCCATGATACCATTTGCCAGCAGTAAGTACAGCACTGGCAACGTTCTGGTTAGTTCCCACAGTAATATTAGCATTTAATGCGTTCCAGCTTGATATTTGAAGATTATAACCAACAAGACCATTGCCTCCTTTATTAATAATTGCTTTCCAGTCGCCAGGCAAGGAAGGTAAATAAAACCAGGCTTCTAATGTGAAATCTCCTGTTCCAAAATCCAGACTGCCATTTGCCGGGTCTCCACAATCAACATAATCGTCAATGCCATCAAATTGCAACGCACTTCCATATTTTCCTGCTACCCAGACAGGATTGCTGCTAAAAGTTCCATTGTTGCCATAGCCAGAAATATCAATAGTATCGGTATCAAAGGGAAGAATTAATGCTGCCCCGTATTTGTTTACTCCCCTGGTTATAGTATCATCAGGATATCCGGAGACAACTGCTATGAGCGTGTCAAGTCCGGTATAGCTTGAGACAATTGTAAATGTGCATCTTCCATTTACATCGGTGGTCTGTGTAGAACCTGTATTTGGAGAACCCCTACTATCATAAATTGTATCAGAATTTCCACGGGTATAAAGGGTAACTGTTTTTCCAGGGATAGGATAGCCAGATAGAGCATTCACACATACTACAGCAGTGCAGGTGGAAGATATATTTGCTCCTATATAATAAGGAGAGAAAATTATGTAAGAGGAAGAATTTAAAAAGGTCAGGGTATCTGATAGAAGGAAATAAGGACTTGAGGTTGGACCATCTATGATTGCACCTGAAGGAGAGATTGTTGTAACTGTAACTGTGTATGTATTTGCGTTCTGGGAAGCATTCCTGATGTTAGTTAAGGTAATGATTTTTGCTGTGGTCGTATTGTCTAAAGTAAGTGATTCTGATTTGACTGTATAAACAACTGTATCTCCATCAATAGAAATAGTTCCTGTTCCGATTTCAGATACAGTTCCCAATGTTGGTGGATTACTGGCAAAGTCAAAACCAGGAGAAAATTTCATAGTCGCAGTATTAATTGTATCTGCAGTTGCAGTTCTAAATATAATTTGATGAACTACAGGAGTATCATTGATTAATCTTGAGGTCATTGTATCAGCAACATAAGGCAGGGTTGTGGCATAGCCGATTCCGGTAAAAAGTAAAAAAATTAGGGACAGATACCATTTTTTCTTCATAGAAACCTCCAACTGGTGTTTATCTACCAATCTTGTTGGACGGGAAAACGGGAATCCATCTTGGATCCCTGCCTTCGCAGGAATGACAATCTAAATCCAGAAAAGCATATTTCCCTGTCCACCAACAATCCAGTCAATAATCAGCCATATTCCAGAAATAGTGAATTGTCCTAAAATCAGTCCTAAGAACAAGGGACGTAAATCTTTATATAATTTTGGTCCGCCATATCTTAAGACAACAAATTTGATTAGCCACGCAGCAAATATACTAATCCAGATTATGCGAACCATATATATTCCTCCAGTAGGATAACCTAACGGATGTAATGGCCACCACAAAAATCGATGGTGCATAAAAGTTAAAAACCACATTACTCCTGCTCCAATTGCCATCCACATTATACTTCCCGGATGCGGAGGGGTAGGGTTCTGGATTCTCTCTGCAGCAAATCTAAATGGATATATAGGACCCCCTTGAAAAAACCAGGTGTTAAGATTTATTCCCCCGTATTGATAGGCAAGTTTTAAAGTAATGTAGACAGAACTTACCATTGTGATAATGACAGCAATCATCATTGCCCAGAATAAAGGACGATTTCTCTCTCTTTCTTCAGTAATCTTTAACCCATTTGCTGCCGAGCCCATTACAAATGTTCTTGTATCTCCGCTGTAGATTAATGTAAACGCTAATGAAGTGAGCCCTATTGGTCCTAAAATTGATGAGCCAAGTCCAGACACAACAGGACCAGCAGCACAGGCAGGACCGCGGATATAAGCAACCCCTCCTTCGCAGACAATCCTGGTAATACCGATAAATAAGACAAACATAAAGAATAAAAATAAAATAACTGCAACCCATGGCATTCCTGAGAGACAGAGCCATATTCCCATAAAGATTAGCCCTGCAATCATTCCCCAGAAGGCAACCGGGTATGAAAGCATTTCCTTTGAATCATCAATATTTTTTCCCTTGCCAATTGCTTTTGAGAAAACATCTCTTAATTGTTTTCTTGCAAGCCATAAGCACATTAAAACCAAAACAACAATTGCACCTATCCCCTGATGATTAATCACCGGAAGATTTAGATAAGGGATGCCAAGTTCATTTATAGTGTATCCAGTAATGTTCATAATTCCCTGTTGAATATAGGAGAGTAAAGCAAAAAACCATAAGCTGAAGGAAAGATTTGTTGGAATAAGATAGGTGAAACCCATCATTGGAAAACTTAAACGGAAAGGCAGTGCCACTGTGTTTCTAAACATAGTAATAGAAGATTCTATTTTAATCTGGGGAAAGAAATGAAAATAATGGTGAAGACCATTTATTGTTCCGATGATAGAAGTAACAATAAACCCAATCCACATCAGTTTATTTTTAAAAAGTGGAGGAATAATCTTATTCTCTTCTTCCTGTGCCATTTCAACAGGAAGTTGAACCAGAGGAAAAATAAGTCTTTCTTTCTCTACCCATTGTTTTCTTAAAATAACCATCATACATATCATTACAAAATATAGAGCCACCAGGAATAAGGTCCAGAAGAAAAGAGGCATAATCCAGGCACCCCAGGGAACCCCTGTTCCTCTGGGTGCTCCTTCATAGAAATATTTCAGGACTAAAGGGTCTCTTGGAGTGAGCCATCCCTTGATATGGGGTTGCAGGATTTCAGCCCATTTGTTCTCAGGGGTTGCATAATAAAAGGCAGCAGGCATCATTGGGAGCCAGTAAAAGGTAAGTCCCATTGTTGGAATAGTGCAGGCAATAATCATCATAATGTATATAGTGAGAAGTTCCCGAGGATTTAATCCATAGTTCTTATTAACCAACTTCAATAAAATATTTACTCCAAAAACTAAGACAAAGAACAAGAATATTGCTGCTCCGGTGGTGAAATCAATTGCCATATAAGAACCCTGAAGATAACCTTCACTGAAAGGAACCCATAAGCCAATAATAAGAGAACAAATTGTTCCAATGATAAACGCCCTTTTTGTGTATCCAGAATTATTCATTTTACCCCCCTCTTACTTTATTTTTCAAGCAGTATTGCACTATAGCAATTTAAGTATTTATCAGGAATCTCAACAATTGTGCAAGAATTTTTCTGGTAACAATTTAAGTCTATTTCTTCTTTTATCTCCGGAGAAAATAATTTTGCTTTCCTCATTATTTTTCTAATTTTTAAAGTCATTGATGATTTACCGCTAAGAGAATAAACAGACGGAAAATTTAAATGTTTAGCAGGTTTAATGATTTTTCCTTTATAATCAGATGTTCCTGCAACGTTGGCTAAGTGAATTACCAATTCTTTTTTGTGTTTGAAAATATTAACCAGAATTCCTTCATGGATGTTTTCTGTCTCTAAAAGAGGTTTATTATATAATTTCTTTACTGAATCTATTATTAATTTCATTGAGTTTTTATCTGGCTTATAGTTTGTTTTTATAAGTCTTTTATCATCTACTATGGATTCAAGATAAAAAGAGGTTTTAACTCCTGGTTTACCGGGAATAGTAAGCACCTTTCCTTTTCCATATTTTTTAAGTTTTTCTAAAGGATATTTCTCGTGTTTTCTTCCTGTTTCATCATACATTCCTGTCTCATATGTTAAAATAAGATTTCCTCCTTTTTCTACAAAGGAATATAAAGAGGAAATTTGTTTTTTTGATAAATGAGCAGCATTTGGGAGGATGAGCAATTTAAATCTATCAAAATATCTTTTTTGTTCTAAATCCTGGTCAATAATTACATCAAATTGAATGTTTGCACGCATCAGTGTTTGCACCCATCCTCGCCATTCCTCTACATAATACTCCTCTTTCATACCTTTATAAGTTGTTCTTGTTTGCGAAGAAAACAAAATACCTATTTCAGAAATTGTTTCTGGTTTTTCGTATAATTCTGGATGTTCTTTTTCAAAATTAAAAACTTCTCCAAGTGCTTCCTGTTTTTTCTCGGAAATACCACCCCAGTAACATTGTCCCCAGCTTTTTGTCAATGCCCAGCAAAGCAAATTTTCTTTTTCGTCTTTCGGATAAAAAAGACACATCGCAGGAACCTTTTCCCGATAGCACAGAGCATTTCTATGCTTTGCCTCTGAGCCAGCATAGGGCCAGGTGTAATAATTTGGCAACAGACCAAGCACTTCTGTAAAAATAGTAGTCCATAATTTAGATGCATTTTCTACTTCTCCTGCTAAACCCTGAATTGCCCAGGCAGTAGTATCTGCACTGGAATAAAAAGGACGGCACAATTCAAGACCTAATCTGCGAAAATGGTTTGTTACCCGGCGATGATGGTCACGAGTAGATTCTTTCCTCCAGATTAGCCATGCACGGTATGAGGGATTATCCATGTTTCCATAAAAACTTTTATCACACAATCCGTTTGGAGGCATTTTATATCCAGTTTTTTGAGTAAAAAGTTTCCGGCAGTAAGGACATCCACATCCATATCCTGAGGGCCGAAATTGGACATCATCAGTCATTATTCCATCTACGCCGCATTTATAAACTTGTGCCAGATACTGGAAATATAATTTTTGATAAAGCGGGTTATTGGGACACAGAGCCCATCCTTTATAAACTGTGTGTGAAAACTGACCTGTACGCGGGTCGATCTGGCGCATCTGGGAGAGCCATACTCCTTCATAACTTATATCTCCATCTTCCAGCCCCTTGTAAAATTCTTTGTGCTTTAGATTTATCTCCCATTTCTTTATTTGACTCCACTCATTTTCTCCTGCTGGATTGTGGGTTAGAACAGCACTATGGTGTTCAACTACTTTGATATTATATTTATGACAACTTTTTACTATTTTTCTTAACATTTCTGAAAGTTTCGGCCATTCATGGACAAAACTCCAGCGAAAATGAAAGCCAGACGTAATTACTGCATTTACTCCTGCCTGAGCAAGTTTTTTTGCTTTTTTATCAAAATCTTTTTCAGAAAATTGATAAAGTTCTTTATCTCCAGCCTCATAGCTTGCCCATCGCGCATTCCAAACCCATTCCAATTCTTTTGGAACCATTTATTTCCTCCCTAATTAAGGGGACTGTCCCCGTCAAATTCCTCTCCTATTTCCATTTCTCAAGAGTTATTGAATTTATATAATTTTTAACTACACCATACCTGAAGTTACCCGGAGAAGGTGTGCAATATACCCAGACAACCCCTGCCTGTTCATAAGCAATTTTTGTTGCTTCTTCCAGATATTCTTTTGTCGGTCTGCCTTTTGGCCAGGAAGAATGAGCGCTAAAATAGATACAGGGAACAAGGATTTTGTTTGGGCAAATCTTATAATAATCGTTTATTTCCAGAGGTAGACTTTTTGCCGATATCCCGCAATCAGGGTCAATATAAGAAGAATGTTGATAACCCCACAATACCGCATCAAAATAAGGAAGATAACCTTTTTTTACAAAGTTTTCTATGCTGTCATGATAGACACACACGCCAGAGAGTAGTTTCGGAGCTATTTTCTTTGATGTTTCATAAATCTCTCTGGTGTAATCCAGGGTGAAAAAGCCAACATTTCCGTCAAAATCATCAATCATCCACAAGGTAAGATTGGGATGTTCAACAGAAATTTTCGCAACCGCCTCTGCCCATTTTAAATAGTCCATATCAAAGGGAGGGTATCTTCTTTCTTCTATAGGTTTTTTTACATTTATTGGTGCTTCACTTGGTGGAACAAGATATACCCACACTTCTATTCCTTCCTTCTCTGCTTTTGTGCAGACTTCTGGAAGGCAAGCAAGCTCTTTTTCTGAACGAGTATAAATGAGATGAGTATAGCAATTAACCCCGAGGTCCTTTAAAAGAGAAATCGTAGCATCTACATCAGGGTTATTTCCTTTGTATCTCAAACCTGCATAAGCAGAAATAATCCCCCGATAAAGAAGATTACCTGTTTTCTTTCTCTCTTCCCTGATTTTAATATTCTCTTTTGATATAATATCCATATCTT
Organism: Candidatus Desantisbacteria bacterium CG1_02_38_46; assembly: GCA_001871015.1. Lineage (GTDB taxonomy): Bacteria > Desantisbacteria > UBA1551 > UBA1551 > UBA1559 > UBA1559. The sequence goes on along the minus strand of MNUO01000087.1, from coordinate 834 downwards.
TTACCATAATATTTTTTTTCATTTTTGTATCATCTCCAATTTTTACTTCCAGGTTATACTCTCCATGTCCCTTGGGAGGAAGGGACACCAAAACTTCCTTATTTCTTTCCCCCTTTTCTAATGTTACTATTTTCTCTGTTTTGTCAATAATATTATTTTTTTCATTTGTTAATAAAAATAAAACCTTTTTTTCTTCTTTTTTATCAGTTGGTCTATCTGCAATAAGAAAGACAGAAAATTGTATCGGGTCTTTTTTATCGTATATCAAATTTATTTTTCCTTCTACAACACCAAAAACCAAAGGTGTTTGTATCTCTTCAGAAGGAAGAGCTTCTAAAGTGGCCTGCTTCTTACCACTTTTAATCAGCTCATAGCGTTCTTTAATTTCTTTTTCAGTTAAAGCACGGCAGTACACACGAACTTCATCAATGAGCCCTTTAAATGGCCAGGATGCTTTTTCTCCTACACCAAAACCACCTATTTTTACAGGTGCAGGATTATCTCCGGAAACTTCACCAGGAGACTGCCCCTCTGCAACTTTTTCTCCGTCAATATAAAGAGAAAGATTTGTACCTTCTCTAACTCCGACAAGATAATGCCATTGGTCATCAGCAATATCTGTTCCCTTAGGTCTTACCTGTCCTCCTTCATAATAATCACCAAACTGGACTACTTCTTCATAATATCCAAGCCACCAGGCAGATTGACCACCAGAACCAGTCCACTTGGAGATATATGCCTGTGGTTCTTTTGAATTTTGCTTTACCCATACTTCCAGGGAATAATCAGCAGGAAATAAAAAACCAAGTTCTAATCCTCCACCGCAAACAGCAT
>MNUO01000019.1 GCA_001871015.1 Candidatus Desantisbacteria bacterium CG1_02_38_46 | reverse complement strand
TATGCGCTTTAATAAAGTCAGTTCCACCTACGTTCCAAAGTCAGTTCCACCACCGTTCCATCTGGAATAAGGGAATCATTCATAAGTGTAATTAAATCAAATAATTGGAGAGGTGGCCGAGTGGCTGATGGCGCTGGTCTTGAAAACCAGAATCGTCGTAAGACGGTCGTGAGTTCAAATCTCACCCTCTCCGCCATAACGCAGGGAGGGAATGTGAAATCTATTGTTAAATCTCGTGCAGGGATAGGTTTAGAGATGGAGGATGTGCCTGTACCAGAATTAGGCATAAATGATGTGCTGATAAAAATACACAAGACAGCAATTTGTGGCACGGATTTGCATATATACAATTGGGATGAGTGGGCGAGAAAAACAATTAAGATACCACTGGTGATTGGGCACGAATTTGCTGGCACTGTGTTTGAGGTTGGAAGCAATGTGCATGGTTTTAAGAAAGGAGATGTGGTCAGCGGCGAAGGGCATTTGGTCTGTGGGCTATGTCGCAACTGTCTGGCAGGTCGCAGGCATCTCTGTGCACAACCATCAGGTGTTGGTATAGACCGTCCAGGAGCATTTGCCGAGTATATCTGTATTCCTGTGGCTAATGTATGGTATGCACATCCCAAAATCCCGATGGAAATGTTAGCATATTTTGACCCCCTGGGAAATGCAACGCACACAGCACTATCCTTTGATCTTATTGGTGAAGATGTGCTCATAACCGGCGCTGGGCCCATAGGCCTGATGGCTACGGCAATTGCCAAACATGTTGGAGCCAGACATGTCGTTGTGACCGATATCAATCCATTTCGTTTGGAGCTGGCAAAAAAGATGGGTGCAACACTGGCACTTGATGCCAAGACCGCTGATCTTAAAAAAGTCCAGAATCAATTAGGTATGCAGGAGGGTTTTGATGTCGGGATGGAAATGTCCGGAAATATAGATGCATTGCGCCAGATGATTGCCAATATGGTCCACGGGGGGCGAATTGCTCTTTTAGGAATATTACCGGCTAAGGCAGCAATAGACTGGACGCAGGTAATTTTCAGGTCCCTGACAATCAAGGGTATTTACGGACGGGAGATGTTTGAGACCTGGTACAAGTCGACCTCAATGATTTTGAGCGGGCTGGATGTTACACCAGTGCTCACCCACTGTTTCCGCTGCGAGGAGTTCGAAAAAGCTTTTGAAGTAATGCAAAGTGGAAACTGCGGTAAGGTTATCCTGGATTGGGCATAAAAAGAGGTGAAAAATGCTTGGCAAAATGAAATTGTTTATAGAAGAAACGCTGAAGGATATTCACGAGGCCGGTCTGTATAAACAAGAACGCGTCCTTGCGGGACCTCAGGGTACCAGAATCAAACTGAAAGGCGGTAGCCAGGTTCTAAATTTCTGCGCCAACAACTATCTCGGACTCTCCGGACACCCGGAGATGATAGCCGCCGCACAGGCAGGGATAGAGAAATGGGGTTATGGTCTGTCATCGGTGCGATTTATATGCGGAACCCAGGAGCTCCACAAGGAATTGGAAAATAAAATGTCGGAGTTTCTCGGAACAGAAGACACGATTTTGTATTCTTCCTGCTTTGACGCAAACGGGGGGTTGTTCGAAGCCCTGCTCAGTGAGGGGGATGTAGTGCTGAGCGACGAGTTAAATCATGCCAGCATCATAGACGGCATACGCCTTTGCCGCGCCCAGCGTTACCGCTACAAGGCGGGTGATATGAAGGACCTGGAAGCCAGGTTGCAGGAGGCTGCGGGTGCACGCTTCCACCTGATTGCCACTGACGGAGTTTTTTCGATGGACGGCACTATTGCAGATTTGAAAACAATCTGTGCTCTCGCCGAAAAGTATGACGCTTTAGTCATGATTGACGATTCACACGCCGTGGGAGTACTGGGCAGGACGGGTCGGGGCACGCACGAGTATCACGACGTTATGGGTAAAGTCGACATATTGACCGGAACTTTTGGCAAAGCCCTTGGCGGGGCGTCCGGAGGTTACACCAGCGGCAGAAAAGAGATTATCGAACTTTTAAGGCAGCGCTCACGGCCCTATCTCTTTTCCAACACCCTTGCGCCGGGAATAGCCGCAGCCTCGCTGAAAGCTTTAGAAATAATTACGTCTTCAACCGAGCTCCTCGACAGGCTGGCGCAAAATACTAAATACTTTCGGGAGGGAATGGCAAGGGCAGGATTCAACATTGCTTCCAGCAAGCATCCGATCGTGCCGGTGATGATAGGTGATGCTAAAATTGCCGTGGATATGGCTGACCGTCTGCTTGCAGAGGGCATCTACGTAATAAGTTTTTCCTATCCCGTTGTGCCGAAAGGCCAGGCAAGAATCAGGGTGCAGATTTCTGCAGCTCTTACCAGGGAGGATTTAGATACAGCCCTGGCAGCATTTAATAAGGTAGGGAAGGAATTAAAAATAATATAAAGATTAAAGAGAGACATACTTCCCTGAACACGAAAGAAAATAATTACATTAGATTGTTGAAAAAGATATCCCGCAGGAAAGAGACGGAGGAGTCCCTGCCATAGATTTCAGCATTTACGGAAAAAATTATCACGGCAACGGAGAATACGTAAGCATAAAAAGCATGCTGAAAACATACGAAGCAATGGAGAAATTCTTCAAACAGGTGTCTTATGAAAGAACTTCGTAAAACTATTTTTTATCAGCGACATGTAGACCTTAAAGCAAAGATGGTGGAGTTTGCAGAGTGGTGTATGCCTTTACATTATAGCATGGGAATCATAGATGAACATTTAGCAACAAGAAGTAGAGCCGGACTCTTTGATGTTTCCCATATGGGTAGATTTGTATTCCGTGGAGAAGATGCACTTCCATTTTTGCAATATGTTCTTACGAATAACGCTGATGCTCTTGGTGTATGCGAGTCCCAATATACAATCATACCTGATTCTGAAGGAGGGGCAATTGATGATGCCTACCTTTATCGTTTTTTTAAAGACGAGTATATTCTAATAGTGAATGCAAGTAACACACAAAAAGACTGGGATTATTTCCAGGAAATTATCAAAAGATTTAAAAAATTAGAGATGATTGATCAAACAGAAGATTTGGTTATGATTTCCCTGCAAGGCCCATTATCAAGAGCAATACTCAATGAGCTTATAGATTCTGGTTTCCTTCCTGAGCCATTAAGAAATAAACTCAGTATTGTGACGATGAGTAATATTAAGGTCTTAATCAGTAGAACTGGATATACGGGTGAACCACTTTGTTTTGAACTTTTTGTCAGCAGGGATGATGCTTTGACAATCTGGGATATTTTAATTGAGCACGGAGCAATTCCTGTAGGATTAGGAGCCAGAGATACCCTCAGGATTGAAGCATCTCTTCCTCTCTACGGGCATGAATTGGGTATAGACCCAGAAGGAAAAGAGATACCTATATTTTCCTGTCCTTTAGCTAAATTTGCCGTGAGCTTTTCTCCTTTGAAAGGTGATTTTATTGGGAAAAATGCATTGATAAAACAGTTTGAGGCATTCAAGAAAATTTTAGATGGAGATTATTCATTAATAAAAGATCTGCCAAGGTTAATAATGCCTTTAACACTTGAAGGAAAAAACATGGCCAGGACAGGCTTTAAAGTTTTTTCAGAAAATAGGTGTGCAGGATATGTAACCAGCGGCACTGTCACACCTTATTATAAATTTGAAGGAGAAGGGATTTTAAGTAAATTGACCGATGAAAAAGGAATGCGGTCTGTTTGCTTAGCCTTAGTGGATAGCAATTTCCATGCAGGCGACAGTGTAGATATTGAAATTAGAGGAAAAAGAACAAAAGCAGTTATTGTCCCATCTCATTTAAGGTCAGAAGCGCCTCCTTATGCTCGAGCATTTTTACATAACCATACTGTCAAAAAAGAGGAATCAGTACTTGATGAATCAGGATATATTAAAAAGGTGAACTTTCTTCTAAACAAAGCATATGAAAATACAATATGGAGACAAAGAGAATGTATAAATCTAATTCCTTCTGAGCAAACCCAGTCACCGATGACTCGCTTGCTTTCTGTTATGGACCCTGCTTTTCGGTACGGAGAGCATAGACGTGTTAAAGCTTTTTATGATGCAGATATTTTCTACTATCAAGGGATTGATTTTATTAAAGAAGTAGAGAGACTATTAGAGAAGGAACTGTGTATATTTTTATGTTGTAGAGAAGTCGAAACTCGTTTAATAAGCGGGCAGATGGCCAATATAGCAGTCTTCAGTGCTATTGTTGATTATATTAATAGATTTGATAGAAAAAGTGAACAGCGAAAAATTCGTTGCGTCTTAAATAACCATATTGTCAAAGGTGGACATCTTAGCAGTCAACCAATGGGAGCCTTGCAGGATTTTGTTGCCCGTGACCCCAAAACAGAAAAACCGGCTGTGATAAATTTTCCTGTTCTTTCTGAAAATCCATACAAGATAGATGCTTGTGCATGCAAAGAACTTATTGCTGAATATAAACCTGAATTAATCATATTTGGTAAAAGTGTAGTTCTTCATCCAGAGCCGGTTGCTGAAATACGGGCATTTGTGGATGAGCTTTCCATAAATTGTATTATTATGTATGATATGGCTCATGTATTAGGGTTAGTTGGTCCCCATTTTCAGCAACCTTTTAAAGAAGGAGCTGACATAGTTACTGCGTCTACGCACAAGACTTTTTTTGGCACTCAGAGGGGTATTATTGCTTCAAACTACAGCAAACAAGACAAACGATATGAATTCTGGGAGACAGTAAACAAAAGGACATTCCCTGGATGTGTAAGCAATCATCACCTTGGAACCATGTTAGGATTATTACTCTCTACATATGAAATGAATTACTTCAAGGACGAATATCAAAAGAAAGTCCTGAAAAATGCCAAAGCATTCGCTAAGGCGCTAAAAGATACTGGCATAAACGTAGAAGGAGACCCTGAAGTTGCTTATACAGAAACTCATCAGGTGATTGTTAGTGTCGGTTATGCAAAAGGACCAGAGATGGCTAAAAAACTTGAGGAAAACAACATAATAGTTAATTATCAGGCAAGTCCCAAAGAAGAAGGATTCACTGCATCAGGCTCCTTAAGATTGGGCGTTGCAGAAATGACAAGATTCGGCATGGAAGAAAAAGATTTTAAAACCGTTGCCCAATTTATTCATGATGTTGTAATTGAGGGGAAAACAGTAAAAGAAAAAGTAAAATCATTTAGAAAAAAGTTTACCAATCTTAAATTTTGTTTTTCTGGAAAAGAATTTGATGCAATCATAGAAAAACTCCATAAGCTTATATGACAATCTTCAAGGGGCTGGATTCCGAGAAAAATTTTTTAAAACTTGACATCTTTCAAAAACAGAGTATAATAATATCATTGGAAGCCGGGATGGCGGAATTGGCAGACGCTTGGGACTTAAAATCCCATGGAGAGTTATCTCCATGCCGGTTCAAGTCCGGCTCCCGGCATTCGTCTAACTGCAGCGGGGTGGAGCAGCCTGGTAGCTCGTTGGGCTCATAACCCAAAGGTCGGTGGTTCAAATCCACCCCCCGCAACCTTTTAGAGTAATACTTAAGCTGTCAGACGTGTCCCTCAAACCTTCAGGTTTGATATCAGGGCTAAAGCCCTGAGTTACAATATCAGTGTTTCGGAGAGAGAAAAATGGCCAAAAAGAAAAGTTTTACTGATATCAGTTCTGTAGAATTACATAACCTCGATGCTGTTTTACGGGGAATTAACTTTCTTGCACAATTCAATCTTGGAGAACTCGAGAAACTTATTTTCAGATTGAAAAAGATTTCCTTTAAAAAAGGAAAGACTGTAGTCAAAGAGGGTGAGCCTGGCGATTCTTTCTATTTTATTTCAAAAGGCAAAGTTGGCGTCTGGATAAAAAAGGGGCTGAGCAAGAGTTTAATTAGACATCTGGGTCCCGGGGAATATTTCGGGGAAATGGCACTCCTTACAGGAAGTCATAGGACTGCTACAATTATTGTAGAAGAAGATGCCGAGTTTTTTGTACTTTCTAAAGATAACTTCAGGGAAATACTGCTGGGCAATCCTTTCTTAATGGATATGATTATGCAAACTTCCGAAAAGAGAAAGACTGAGTTAATAATGGAAAAGGGGAAGTAGTCATACCAACAAAACAAGATGTGTCCTTTTTTTTATTTCTATAAACAAGCAAAAACGAAAAAAAACAAAAAATTTTTTGCATTTTTCTCTTGACAAACTTTTATATTTACGATATACTTTTTATTATAAAGTAAGACTTAAAAAAGGGACCCCATTGAAGCCTGCTTTGGAGCCTTTAAAACCAAAAAGTCTGCCAAATCCATGGTGCAGGCCGCACGCAGAAAAGAATTACGCATAATGGATTGAAACCGCTCAATTTCTTACCAATATTTCTTCCTATCGGAAAACTTCTGTCCCTATACCCTCAAATTAGATTAAGCAGGGCTTGACTTTTTTATGAAATTCACTATACTATAATACATAAGAACCTCTTCGAGAACCTTGTTTCTCGTGGGACATGTCGATAAAATGTCAAAATAGAGGAGGATCTGTGCGTATTCTAATAACCGGGGGTGCTGGATTTATAGGAAGCAATTTTGTGCATTATTTATTGGAAAAATATCCTTATTATGAAGCAGGACTGAAGTCCTGCGATACATTAGGACTGAAGTCCTGTGCTACATTTAAAATTATAGTATTGGATAAATTGACCTATGCAGGGAATCTTAATAACCTGAAAGATATCCGCAGCAAAATTACTTTTATAAAAGGAGATATATGCAATAAAAAAATTGTTGAGCGGGCGATGAAGGATTGTGATATTGTTATTAATTTCGCAGCTGAATCTCATGTCGACAGGTCAATTATTGATGCTGGAATTTTTGTCAAAACAGATGTGCTGGGGACATATACCCTATTAGAGCAGGCAAGAAAACAGGGAATAGAAAAGTTTGTGCAAATCAGTACCGATGAGTGTTACGGGTCAATTGAGCAGGATTCATTCACAGAGGAAAGTCCTCTAAAGCCAAACAGTCCATATTCTGCAAGTAAAACGAGTGCAGATTTATTGTGCCGTTCGTATTTTGTCACTTATAAATTACCCATTGTGATTACGCGCAGTTCTAATAATTATGGACCTTATCAGCACCCGGAGAAGTTTATTCCCACAGTGATTCTGAATGCGATTCGAAATAAGTCCATTCCGGTCTATGGCGATGGAAAGAATGTCAGGGACTGGATATATGTTCAGGATAATTGTGAGGGGATAGATTTGGTAATACAGAAAGGCAAAGTTGGCGAAGTTTATAACATTGGCGGAGAAAATGAGTGGCATAACATAGATGTGTGTTCGTTCATTCTCAGAGAACTGGGTAAAAGTAAGGAACTTATAACTTTTGTCAAAGATAGACCCGGGCACGACAGGAGGTATTCGCTTGTCTGTGATAAGGTTAAAAATCTCGGCTGGAAGCACCGGACGAATTTTGAAAAAGGACTTAGAAAAACTATAAGGTGGTATGTGGAAAATAAAAAGTCGAGTAAACTCGACCCCCCTGCTTTCTTGCGAAAGTCCACACAAGGGGGACGAAAGCAAGAAGGGGGGCAGAGATTGCTCTGCAAAAAGGAAGATTGAAGAAGAAATGAAGAAAAAAAAGGGGCTATTTGTAAGTATTGAAGGAGGAGAGGGGACAGGGAAAACGACCCAGACAAAACTTCTAACAAAATATCTTGCCAAGAAAGGATACAAAGTTGAACTGACACAGGAGCCAGGCGGAACCAGAACAGGAAAGCTAATACGAAAAATATTGCTTGACCCCAACCATAATGAAATTGACAAATTGACTGAGTTATTTTTATATCTGGCTGACCGTGCACAACATGTTAAAGAAGTAATTATTCCCGCATTAGGTAAAGGTAAGGCAGTTATCTGTGACCGTTTTATAGATGCGACTGTGGCATACCAGGGTTTCGGCAGGGGAATTTCCCTGAAGTTAATCGATAATTTGAACCGGCTGGTGACTCAGGGAGTAAAACCTGACCTCACAATCTGTCTTGACCTTGGACCGAGAGAGGGCTTAAGCAGAGCGAAGTCTAAATATGCAAAAAGTACAAGAAAAAATCTCAAAGCTGGTGACAGACTTGAGAAGGAAAGTATTTCGTTCCACAAAAAAGTAAGAATTGGATACCTCGTCCTTGCAAGAAGAGAACCACGCAGAGTCAAGATTATAAAAGTAGTTCCTCCTGCAAGCAAGACCTATTCATTGATTAAAAAATTTGTGGATAAGATATTGTAATCTCAAAATAGATTGCTTCCCCCGCCATGATGACTGGCGGGTCGCAATGACATCTGAGGGCTAAATGGCTGGATTGGTAGCGGAAAATATCATTGAGCAAATTCGCGAAAATGCTGATATTGTGGAAATTGCATCCGGGTACATAAACCTTAAAAAAACCGGCAGAAACTACAAGGCACTATGTCCATTTCATGTTGAGAAAACTCCATCCTTTATTGTCAATTCTGAAAAACAGATTTTTCACTGTTTTGGATGTGGAGTAGGCGGTAATGTCTTCAATCTTGTAATGAAAATGGAAAATATTACTTTTATTGAATCTGTAAAGTTGCTGGCACAAAAAATGGGAATGTCAATTACTTTTTCCGAAGGAGAGTCCCGGGAAACAAAAGAAAAAGAGGAAATCTATAAACTGAACGAAGAAGCTGCCCAATTATACCATTTTTGTCTTGGTAAAGAAACGGCGAAAGGACCACGAGATTATCTCGGTTCACGAAAGTTAAGCGACGAGACAATCAAGAAATTTAAGATTGGATATGCTCCAGGTGGGAAATTTCTTATTCAGGAACTTCTTAAAAGAAAATTTGGAATTGATTTGATGCGAAGAGCAGGTCTTACAACTTTCAGGGAATCCGGGGGCGAACCACAGGATTATTTCCGCAATAGAATTACTTTCCCCATTTTTAATCTCCAGAACAGGATAACGGGATTTGGTGCAAGAGTTCTGGGTGATACACAGCCAAAATATTTAAATACTCCTGACACACCTGTTTTTAGTAAAGGAAGAATACTTTACGGACTTAATTTTGCCAGAGAAGGGGTGCGAAAAAAGGATGAGGTGGTTATCGTTGAGGGTTATCTCGATTTCCTGACTCTTTATCAGAATGGCATAGACAATACAGTAGCATCCCTGGGTACCGCCTTAACTGAAGGTCAAATTTCCACTTTGAGGCGCTATACCGAGAAAGTAGTAATATGCTACGATGCTGATGCAGCCGGCGAAGAGGCTACTTTGCGAGGACTGGAGCTGGTAATAGAAAAAGAATTAGAGCCACGAATTGTTGTTCTTGATTCAGGAGACCCTGACAGTTTTGTCAGGGAAAAGGGAGCAAAAGCATTTTTTAAAAAAGTTGATGAAGCGCTACCTTTAATTGACTATTATTTTCATCATTTTTTTTCCAAACATAACCCAGATTCAACAGAGGGTAAAGTAAAAATAACTGCTGAATTGTTTCCCATGTTGAAAAAGATTAAGAATGTGGTGCACAGGGGAATATATCTTAAAAAACTGGCTGAGGAATTGAAATTAGATGAAAAAATGATTTATGCTGAGTTTGAAAGGGTTAGCAAGGGGAAAAAGGGTGAGCCAAAACCGGAAAAACCAAGTGATATCAAGCTCCCAGAACAGGGAAGTCGTGCAGAATCAATTTTGCTAAAGTTAATGTTAGATGATTGCAGTCTAATTTCCACAGTTCGGGAAAATCTGGAAGTTAAGGATTTCAAAAACCTCAATTATCAGAAAATCCTTACTGGAATATTTGACATATTTGAGAAATATGGTATAATAGATATAAAGGGATTAATTGATTACCTGAATAATGAGGAGCTTGCCAGCATTGTTTCAAGTTTTTCTCTTGAATTTAACCTTGAACATGAAAACAGAAAAAAAGTGCTTGAAGATTGCATCAAACGGATAAAGGAGCAAAGTTTGCTTGAGAAAAAGAGAAAGATTGAAGAAGAAATAAAGAAGGTTGAGAAAGAAGGCAGTGCTGACCAGCTAAATCTACTTTTGAGTAAATACCAGGAATTAGAACAGATTTCAAGGAGGAACTAATCGATGCCCAGTAGAAAAAAAGCGCATAAACCAGACCAGGCATTAATCTCAAATAAATTGAAGAAACTTTTTAAAAAGGGTAAAGAGAAAGGTACACTCTCATATGAGGAGATAAACGGAGTGTTACCTCAGGATACAGGTGCAGAAGCAATAGATAATATATTCATCACTCTTAACAAAATGAATATAAAGGTGGTTGATGACATAAAAGAAGAACCATCTGCTTATAGTGAAGAAGGAGCTGCCATTGTAGAGGAAAAAAGAGATAAAGGAAAATTGCTTCCCAGGAAAATAATACAGGAAGCTGATGAGACAGGGCCAAAGGATGCTATCAAAATGTATCTGAGTAGAATGGGGCAAACTTCTTTGTTGGGACCAAAGGAAGAAGAGAGCCTGGCAAAGAAGATAGAGGAGGTTGAAAAGAAAATTATTTTCTTTAATTTTTGCAATGAAATAGGATTTTCAGAAATGAGGAAGCTTTTCAAGAAGGTAAAGGATGGAGAAATTTTAGCTTTTTCTCTTATTCAAAGCAATGGCAGGATATTCCATGAGGAAGAAGAAAAGTTGAAAAATAACATTTTATTAATATATAAGGAGTTGAAAAAAGGGAAAAAGGATATAACTAAAATTTACGAGGGGATTACAGGATTGAACCTTTCTCCAGAAGTCATAGGGTCAATTTCTTCTCAATTAAAAATCATTTATGAGAAAATCAAAACCCTGGAATATAAGAAGGAATTATTAAAGAAAAGGCTTTACAGGCTTGCTACAAAGAGAGGTCGCCCGAGGCGACCTAACAGGCTTGACACCGAGAATATAAAGACTGTCCAGGAAAAAATTATTTCCTTTGATAAAAAGATTATGAAAATAAGTTCAAAGATAAAAATGGCACCTCCTGAAATAAAGAGGAGCATCCGGGAGATTTTGAAGAAAGAGGAAGAAAATAGAAGTTTAAGAGAAAGACTGATAAATGCAAATTTGAGATTAGTTATAAGCATAGCGAAGAATTATATTAATAGAGGACTCTCGTTTTTAGATTTAATTCAGGAGGGAAATATAGGATTAATAAAGGCGGTGGACAGGTACAGTTACAAAAAAGGCAGATTTAGTACTTATGCTACCTGGTGGATAAGGCAGACCATTACACGTGCCCTGGCTGACCAGTCGAGGACCATCCGTGTTCCAGTTCATATGATTGAACAGATAAACAGAGTAATTCATGTTTCGAGGGACCTCATACAGAGACTCAAAAGGAAACCTGCACCTGAGGAAATAGCCAGAGAATCTCATCTTCCGTTGAGGAAAGTGAGAAGAGTTTTGAGAATAGTTCAGGAGCCGATTTCACTTGAGACACCAATTCGAGAGAGAGAAGATACTCATTTAGCGGACTTCATTGAGAACAAAAATGTTGAATCGCCTTCAAATGCTGTTACATTTTCAATGCGTAGCGAGAAATTGTTAGGTGTTTTAAATACATTGAATCCCAGGGAAAGAGAAATTTTGAAACTGCGGTTTGGATTGGGAAAGGATGGATATCGTCACACCCTTGAGGAAGTTGGGCGTATTTTTAATGTTACGCGGGAGAGAATAAGGCAAATTGAATCAAAAGCGTTGAGAAGATTAAAGCATCCAACGCGTAGCCGTGAACTAAAGGATTACCTGTAGATATGCGGGCCCATAGCTCAGCGGTAAGAGCGGCTGACTCATAATCAGTAGGTCCCTGGTTCAAATCCAGGTGGGCCCATGAACAAAGGTGTCAGGTCGACCTGACACCTCAAAAGGGGGTGAGAATATATTTACAAAGAGAATAAGGATCAATGAGGCAATTCGGGCAATGGAAGTCAGGGTCATTGATGAAACTGGCCAGCAGGCCGGAGTTATGACAGTACAGGAAGCATTGAAAATTGCCCGGGAAAAGGGGCTGGATTTAATCCAGATTGCTGAATCTGCTATTCCTCCAGTGTGCAAATTTGGTGAATACGGTAAATATAAGTATGAACTGGAGAAAAGAGAAAAACTCCTTAAGAAAAAGCAGAGAGTCATAGAGGTTAAAGAAGTAAGGATAAGACCTCAGATAAGTGAGCATGACCTTCAGATAAAAATGAGGAATATTCGCAGATTTCTTGAGGAGGGATGCAGGGTAAAGATAAATCTTGTATTCAAAGGCAGGCAAATGGAACACCAGGAACTGGGAAGTAAAATTCTGCAAAGATTGGAAACTGAACTGGGTAGTTTATTCATAGTGGAACAACAGCCCAGATTAGAGGGTACAAGTAGAATTGCAATTCTCGCTCCAAAGAGGTAAGATGCCAAAAATAAAGACGAAAAAAAGTGCTGCGAAAAGATTTAAGAGGACAGGAACGGGCAAAATAAAAAGATACAGGGCTTTTGCCAGCCATCTCTTGTCAAAGAAATCCAGAAAGCGAAAGAGGTTTCTAAAGAAAGCAGTGTTAGTAGGTAGGTCGGATTTTTCGCGTATTAAACCCCTGATTCCTTATAAAACAATAGGAGGGTAGATGAGAATAAAACGGGCGATTATTAGACGAAGAAGAAAAAAAAAGATATTTCATCTTGCAAAGGGGTATTACGGAGCAAAGAGCAAACTTTTCCGTACAGCAGTAGAATCAGTCAGAAAGGGTTTGGTGTATGCCTATCGCCATCGAAAAGAAAAAAAAGGAGATTTCAGGAGGTTATGGAATGCCCAGATTAACGCAGCAGTAGGGGCACAGAATTTAAAATATAACCATTTTATCCATCGCTTGAAAAAATTAAACATCCTTCTTAACCGTAAATTATTAGCGTATTTAGCTAATAATGATGAAGGTGCGATCTCTTACCTGGTAAGTCTTGTGAAAGGAAGTTAAGTGGAAATACAAGATAGCATCAAGAATTTAAAAAATGAGGCAGATAAAGAGATTGGTGCAGCCATGGACCAAAAATCCTTAGAAGAAATAAGGATAAAATATCTGGGCAAAAAGGGAATACTTACTCAGATTTTGCACAGTATTGGTGAGATGCCTCAAGATAAAAGACCTCAAGCCGGGTTATTGGCTAACGCAATAAAAGGCGAGATTGCACTGTTATATAGAAAAAAATTAGAAGAATTGATACCGGGGACTGTAGGAATTTGTACGCTGACAGATCTGACACTTCCCGGAAGAAAAATGACAGCTGGAAGGTTTCATCCTCTTTCTTTGATTTCGGATGAAATTCTTCAAATCTTCAAAAGGCTTGGTTTTAATGTGGTGGACGGCAGGGAAATTGAGACTGAGTATTATAATTTTGAAGCCCTGAATACTCCAGAGGACCATCCTGCAAGAGATCTGCAAGACACCTTTTACATTACCAGAGATATTCTATTGCGCACACATACATCCCCGGTTCAAATAAGGGTTATGGAGAACTCTAAACCGCCAATAAGAATAGTTTCATCAGGCAAATGTTATCGCAGAGATGCCAGTGATGCAACGCACTCACCCACCTTTCACCAGATTGAGGGATTAATGGTTGATAAAGGAGTTACTTTTGCTCATTTAAAGGGCATCCTTTCATCGTTTTTAGTTCAGTTATTCGGGGTGAATACTGTTGTGCGATTTACCCCAAGCTATTTTCCATTTACAGAACCCAGTGTTGAAGTTTCAATTGGTTGTTGGATTTGCAAGAGGAAAGGGTGTCATATTTGTGGGAACGGATACCTTGAAATCCTTGGCGCTGGAATGGTTGACCCGAATGTATTTAAATATGTTAAGTATGATTCAAAGAAGTATTCAGGATTTGCTTTCGGTATGGGTATAGAGCGTATTGCTATGCTTAAATATGGCATTGAAGATATCCGTTTATTTCTGGAAAATGATATAAGATTTTTAAAGCAATTTTAAAATGAAAATTTCATATCAGTGGCTCAAGGAATTTGTGAACTTTAAGTATTCGGCGCAGGAATTAGCTGGAAAACTTATTACTCTTGGTTTTGGAGTGGAAGGTATCCAGCCCTGCTCCTGGGGGCAAGACTTCATTTTAGAAATTGAAATTACTCCTAATCGCGGAGATTGTCTGTGCATTCTTGGAATTGTTAGAGAAATTTCTGCATTTACCGGCATTCCATTTAAGGTGCCAAAAATAAAAATTTGTGAAGATAAAGAACCACTTGAAAATTTTTTAAAAGTTGAAGTTGAAGATAAGATTCTCTGCCCCAGATATACTGCTCGTTTGATTAAGGGAGTAAAAGTAGGACCTTCACCATTAGGGGTGAGCAGGAGATTGGAATCATTGGGCGTGAGGTCCATAAACAACATTGTGGATGCCACAAATTATGCGTTTCTCGAAAGAGGGCAGCCATTGCATGCATTTGATTATTCACTTATAAAAGGCAGGAAAATTGTTGTTCGAAGGGCAAAGCCCTGCGAATCAATTGTGACTCTGGATGGATTGGACAGGATTCTTAACAATAATATGCTTGTCATTGCTGATACACAGCAGCCCATAGCGATTGCCGGAATAATGGGTGGCGCAAATACTGAGGTGAGGAATACCACCACTGACGTGATTATTGAAAGTGCTTATTTTCATCCTGGAAATATTCGTAAGACTTCTCAAAATCTCGGGATGAAAACATCGGCATCTTATCGTTTTGAAAGGAGTGCCGACATCAATGAAGTAAGGTTTTCTTTAGATAGAGTCTGCTCATTAATTCAGGAAATTGCAGGTGGAGATATTCTCAAAGGTGTTATTGACGAATATTCTAATTTTCAAAAACCGCAAGAAGTAACACTTTATTATTCAAAAATAGCTCAGATATTGGGAGCACAGCTGGAAAAAAGAAAGACCATACGCATTCTAAAACAGTTGGGATTTGGCGTTAAAGAAGGAAAGACATTTTTAAAGATTCGGGTTCCAACCTGGAGGTCTAACGATGTAACCAGAGAAATAGATGTCATAGAAGAAATTGCACGCTTGCACGGGTACGATAAGGTAAAACCTGCACTTCCACCTATAAATTTTGAAGGGAATGGCAGGCATTCTTCTCTTGCTCTTGCAGACAACTCTTTGGTTCTTCAAGGAGAAGTTAGAGATATTATGAGAGATGCAGGATTTCTTGAGGTTGTGAACTCAGGAATTGTGAAAAAGGGAATTTTTGAGAGACTATTTTCTGAGGAAGGAATAAAATTAATCAGGATAAAGAACCCTCTCGACGAGGAAATGGATATTTTGCGTCCCTCATTAATTCCAGGATTAATGGAAAATCTCATTTTCAATGTCAACAGGGATATTACAAGCGTAAAAATCTTTGAGATAGGACGGATTTTTTATGGGATAGATGGGGAACTGCCTGAAGAACATATTAGGCTTGCAGGTTTAATTACTGGAACTGCACAGAGATTCTGGGGTGAAACACCTCGCAAATTAAATTTTTATGACTTAAAAGGCATCTTAGAATATCTATTCGAGAGATTAGGTATTTCTGTATTTAAATTTGTTCCCGGCTCAAGTTTTCTGCTGAAAAATGATTTAAGTATCCTGATATATATTAGAGATGCCCGGGCCGGCTCCATGGGACAATTGAAAGATGAGATATTACAATTCTACAAATTATCACAGGAAGTTTACTTTTTCGAAATTGAACTTGAATGTGTAAAGGATTTCAGAGAACTAGAGAAAAGATACAAACCTTTTTCAAAATTTCCATCGATCAGAAGAGATTCTGCACTGTTAGTTCCTGTAGACATAAGTGCGCATGAGGTTAAAGACTTAATAGAAAAAGAGGGCGGAAATATTTTAACTGAAATTTTTCTGTTTGACTATTATCAGGGCGAGCAGGTTCCTCTGGGTTTCAAAAGTTTAGCATTCAGCTTTGTGTATCAATCCAGAGAAAAAACATTAACTGATGAAGAAGTGAATGTTTTGCATTTTCGTATCATTCAACGCCTCTCTGAGAAGGGAATTAGTTTGAGAATGTGAAAGGGGAGCTCAGATGATGGAACAACTCAAAGTATTGGAAGAAAGGTTGCAGAAGATTTTAGATTTAGTTGCAAAATTGAAGAAAGAAAATGAGATGTTTTTGTCCAAAAACTCGGTACTTCAGACTAAAGTAAAAGAATCTGAAGAGGTGTTGGACAATGTACTGAAGGAAAATGCACAATTGAAGCAGGAAAAAGAGGAATCTTCAAAAATAGTCGAGGACAGGGACCTCATTCAGTCCAAGATAGAAGAAATGTTAAATAGCATTGAAAAGATAGAGAAGAGTAATGAGTAACAAGGAAAATAAGATTAAGGTGGAAATTTTTGGTACAAGTTACATACTCAGAGGAGAGAGTGACATTGAATATATGCAGGAACTTGCTTCTTATGTGGATAGAAAAATGAGAGAAATTCAGAAGGAAACCGGAATTATTTCACCTACAAAAATCGCTATCTTATCTGCTTTAAATATAGCTGATGAACTCTGTAAGACAAGTCCTAAAAAGAAGGAATCTATAAGTGTGGACACATCTCTGGCTAAAAGAGCAATTGAGTTAATTGATAAGATAGAAAAAGAATTAAGGTGAATCCTGCCCCTGCGCGTGATGTGTTGATGTTTTTAACCCAACACCTTTAAAAATGGGAACTAGACTTTTATCCCGATGTTACATCGGGATTCAGAGTGCCCACTTTATTTACAAGGTTAAAAAACTTTGATATACACGGCAGGGGTGGGGCTTTTAAAATATGGAAGAGAAAGAATTATTCTTAGAGAAGAAATTTGAAGAACCTCTTGCAACCAGAATGAAACCTGCAACCCTCGAGGAATTTGTAGGACAGGAACAAATTCTGGGGTCTGGTAAATTGCTGCGCCGTGCAATTGAATCTGATAGACTCAGTTCTTTGATTTTTTTTGGTCCTCCTGGAACAGGTAAGACTGCCCTTGCTTATATTATTGCCACTAAAACAGGAGCACATTTCATCCGGATAAATGCTGTGACCTCCGGGGTAGCGGAAATAAGAGATGCTATATTAGAAGCAAAGAGACGTCGAAGTATGGGGCAGCGCACAATTCTATTTATTGATGAAATCCACCGTTTTAATAAGTTACAACAGGATGCTCTTCTTCCGGACGTTGAGAATGGTACAGTTATTCTTGTTGGGACCACAGTTGAGAATCCCTATTTTACAGTAAGCCAGGCTTTAATTTCACGTTCTCAAGTTTTTGAGTTTAAAGTCCTTAAATATGATGAAATAAAAGTCATACTGGATAGGGCGATAGTTGATAAAGAAAGGGGGCTTGGAAAATATAATGTTGAAATTACCAGCGATGCGATGAAATATTTAATTTCAGGAGCAGATGGAGATGCCAGACAGTGCCTGAATGCTTTTGAATTATCAGTTATTACTACAAAACCTGAAAATGGAAAAGTTAAAATTGATTTAGATGTGATGAAAGATTCAATTCAGAAAAAGATTGTCTATGACAGAGATGGGGATGCTCATTATGATACAATTTCTGCATTTATAAAGAGTATGAGGGGAAGTGACCCGGACGCTGCTCTTTATTGGCTGGCAAAGATGCTTTATGCCGGAGAGGACCCGCGATTCATTGCACGCCGAGTGGTTATTTGTGCAAGCGAAGATGTCGGCAATGCTGACCCCCAGGCACTTGTAGTGGCAAGCGCCGCGCTTCAGGCGATATTATTTATCGGGATGCCAGAGGCTAAAATTCCGCTGGCACAGGCCGTGGTATACATCGCCACTGCTCCCAAGAGCAACGCTTCATACGCAGCTATTAACAAAGCACTTGAGGATGTTGAAAAAGAAGAAACAGCAGAGGTTGCAGACCATTTAAAAGTCGCAAGTTATAAGGGAGCAGAAAAATTAGGACGGGGTGGATATCAATATCCCCACGATCCTGAAATTGCGGCAAAAATAAAATCCGGGGAAATCAAGCAGGAATACCTGGGAAAGAAAAAGAGATATTATTTTCCCCTTGAAAGCGGTTATGAAATAGAAATTAAAAAGAGAATTAGAAAATGAAGGTACGTGGCTGTCAAGAAAAATCAGACCTGAAGGTCTGAGTTACGTAACTCAGGACTTTAGTCCTGAAGGTTGAGGAATAGCTATGCATCGATTTCTTGTAATTATTGAAAAGGCAGATGGGAATTATTCTGCATATTCACCTCACTTACCTGGTTGTGTGGCAACTGGTAAAACCCGCGAAGAAACAGAAAAAAATATGTATGAAGCAATCGAAATGCACATACGGGGATTAACTGAAGATAATTTTTCTATTCCTAAGTCAAAATCTTTTTCCGAGTATGTGGCTATTAAATAAAATTCAATGGAAAAAATCAGGATTTTTATAGCAATTGAATTGATGCAGGAAATAAAGGAAAATCTGAGAGGAATACAGGAGGAACTTAAAAAAGCAAATGCAGATGTGAAATGGGTTAAACCGGAA
>MNUO01000053.1 GCA_001871015.1 Candidatus Desantisbacteria bacterium CG1_02_38_46 | reverse complement strand
AAGCAGGGCAATCCCTGCCACTACTATTTCCATTCATATTGC
Source organism: Candidatus Desantisbacteria bacterium CG1_02_38_46 (assembly GCA_001871015.1). Classification (GTDB taxonomy): domain Bacteria; phylum Desantisbacteria; class UBA1551; order UBA1551; family UBA1559; genus UBA1559. The sequence continues at coordinate 11,466 of MNUO01000053.1, read as the reverse complement.
TGGAGGGATTTTAATCCGTTTTTCAGTGGGAGGTAAGTAGCGAAGAAGTTTAGCAAGAATACTCCTATTATGGAAATATAAATCCCGCTACCAAAGCTTAATTCAAACAAAAGAATCATTGCTCCCACATAAGCCAACCCAAAAATCATATAGAGTATTCCTCCATATGTCATGCCTAATTCTGCAGGATTGTCCGCTTTAAAGTAAGGGTAAATCGCACCCATTCCTACTGCAAGACTTGTCAGACTTAAAGCCATAAGGAATGTAGCTACAATTCCTGTAATGAACATTACAGGCGTAACCTTGAGCAGGATATTGGAAATAATAATCAGTATTTCACCTAACCCTAATAAAGGGATGAAACTAGTCCAGAATTTTTCATTCAAAAACGACTTCATCGGACAGGGTGAAGATTTTACCAGCCAGAATGCCTTTCCTTCCAGAGAGATTGCAGGAAAGGAAAAACGAATTCCTGTGGCGGCAATCACAAAACCTGTGAATCCTAAATTGATAAACGAAATCAAAAAAGTTGATGCTGTCTGAATCCTGAAAGATTTAAGGTTAAATATATAAATTACACCTATGGCAAAAAAGAGGATGACCTGGGACCACTGGGTTACATCACGCCAGAAGAGTTTGATATCCCTGAGCAGGAATGCTTTGAATAACGGGTACCCGCGAAGCGGGTGTGTTCCAATTATTCTCTCTAGGCGTGAAAACTTGACAGGCTTTCCGCTTACTTTGCTCTGAGATTTAGCCCAGCTTATATAATAAATTTTTTCTCCAACCCAACTGGCAAAAATGTATAACATAGCAGCATTACTCAAAAGGACGAGGAAATAGAAAAATATCTCTGAGGGATTTTGTTTAATGGTATTTAGAAAAACAACACAGACCCAGTAACTGGGTAAATAGGGTGAGGATGGTCCCCTGAGGAATGTTAGATAGTCGCCTAACAGAGAAAATCCTTCGGGATTTACAAGTCTTTCAGGTTGTAAAGAGCGAAAATATATGACCAGAACTGCAGCGAATGCAATGGTGAGGAAAAAAGTTATTTCTTTTATTCTTTTTACTGGATAAATCCGGACTAATACCATAATAATCATAATACCAATACCCGCAGGAATGACAAGGAAAGGAATAAGCAGGAAAGGAATTGAGGGGTAGAAATACCAGGGACTTTTCATAACTATACCGTATGCAAGAAATATTGGCAATCCAAAAAATACTATAGTCCATGAACTTTGAAATACCGTGGCAATGAACTTGGAAGAAAAAATAGAACTCAATTGAACTGGATTTGAGAATAGCAATACGAGGTCGTTGGAGAGATAAAATGTAGAGAGGCTGGTGATTATGTTGGAAAAAATAAGCATTATAAAAAATGTAAGGAATATCAGAAATAGCAATTTTTCCATGAGGATTGGACCAACAATCTCAAAGGAATTTAGTTTAAACAATATTCTGTGAAACAGGAAGTATATTCCTACCATAAAGCCACCACCGAGAATAGAAAATAGATAGACTTTTAATTGATTTTCTCGGGTGGCCCGCGTTAAAACGTTTTTTGCCTCTTTTAAAAAAATACCAATCAGAATTAATGTCTGTTTCATCTTCAATGATGTCATCAATGATGTCAGGTCTTGATATGTAACTCAGGACTTTAGTCCTGATTTGTCAAGACCTGACACCTCCTTTGTTAACTGCAGGAATACATCTTCTAACTCTTCACCTTTAGTAGTTTTGCGCAATTCATCCATTGTTCCAAGAGCAATCAGCCTTCCTTCATTTATAATTCCCATACGAGTACATAAATCCTGGGCAAGGTCAAGGGTATGGGTGGACATAAAAATTGTTACTCCGCGTTTTGAATTTTTGCGGAAAATATCCTTTACAAGCCTTATACTTTTAGGGTCAAGCCCGACCATTGGTTCATCCACGAATATAACCTTTGGGTTGTGTAAAAGGCAGGAAGCAATCACTAATTTTTGGCACATTCCATGCGAATAACTTTCAATTAAATTATCCTTATAAGGAACAAGTTTGAAAGTTTCAAGCAACTCTATAATCGCAGGGTTGGAATTTTCAATCCCATATAACTGTGCGACGAATTGTAAAAACTCCTCCCCGGTTAATTTTGGATAGAGATATGGCTGGTCAGGGATATAGCCAATAACTTCTTTTACCTTGATGGGATTTCCCCGGATGCTATATCCATCTATAAATCCATCCCCGCTTGTTGGTGTCAATAACCCGGTGAGGAGTTTAATAGTAGTAGTTTTGCCAGCACCATTTGGTCCCAGAAAGCCAAATATCTCACCCTGATTTATTTCTAAGTTCAGATTATTGACCGCAATGATTTTATCAAATTTTTTGGTTAAATTTATAGTTTTTATCACTTAAAATCCTCAACTTTTATTTTTAGTTTGCCTATTACCCTTAAAATTTCTACTTGTTTATCCATATCCCCATCCAGGAGTTTAATGTGAGTTGCATCCACTATATCCTGACCGAATGTTGGGTCAAGTTCTCTCCATTCTTCTGATATGTAGACCTCTGCCCACGCATGGTAGAAGAAACTACCTTTGTCATCCGGAAGAGTAATGCCTGAAGGAGGAAGATATGCCAATCCCACAGTTATTCTCGATGGAATTTTACATGCACGGGCCAGCGCAACAAGGAGTACCGCATGTTCATTGCAATCTCCCTTTTTTTCTTTCAGAACACTTAAAGCAGAGGGAATTGAAAAAGTTGGTATTTTTTCAATATTATTAAAGACCCACTGATTTAATTTTTTTGCCTTTTTCCAGGGCTGGGTTTCATCCTGTGTAATTTCTACTGCCATATTAACAATTTTCTCATCGTTGGATTGAATAAATGGGCCGGGCAACAGATACTGCCTGTATTTTTCGCTTTCTGACTCGGCGCCTGCCCGCCGAAGCTCTGGTGCAGGCGGGATACTTTGCCACTTTGCCACTTCTTGCCTCTGTGCACTCGCTATCTCCACTATGACTTCTCCGTTTTCTTTTTTTGCTTTTTGCCTCAGGGTATCAGGAATAAGAAAATCTCTCAAGCCCCTCATTCTCACCTTCAAATATGAAAGTTTTCGCGCAGCGGGTATAAACATATTTGACGGGATGGAGGACATTTTAACAATTTCACAGGGTTCAATCTTACCTTTTGCGAGGGCAATTTCCTTTGGCTCTCTAAGAATCTTCATTCCAAACTCATCTTCTTCTTTTATTGTTTCACCTTTCATATTTATCCAGGATGTTGTCTTCATACCTTTATACTCTTTTTCTATGAGCATCACATCTTCATTTCCAATTTTCTCCTTTTTTTTCAGGATTATTATTATATACTGGTCTCCTGCCAATATTTCAGGATCAAAAAGTGTCAGTCTGTAGGGTTTGCCAATTTCAAGTTTCTGTTTTGGCAATATTATATTGAGTAACATTGGCAAATGAGTAGATTTAGTGAACGGGAAAGTTTTTTTAAAGGTTGAACCACCTGAAAGAATTTCAACATTAATTTTATTGCCTTTAATTTCACCTGAAATAGCTACCTTATATACATTTGTAAATATATCCATAGAGAAAGATATAGGTGTCAGGTCTTTTTTTAGAAGGGCTTTTCCAGTGATAAATGCATCATAGGTCTGTTCGCCAAATTTCAATTTCATGAAAGTTTCGTCAACTACCTGATAGACATCCTCATTTTTCATTTTTTCTTTTGTGACGACAAAATGAGAATATCCTATCTTCTTATCCTTCAGGTAAATTCCCATCCAGTTATCCCTTTCCATTTTTTCCTCATCCATGGAAATTTTTGTCAAACGGATTTCATCCTTTCCTTTGCGCGGTAAGTTTCTCAATATCAAAAGAGACATCATTATCACCCAGAATGTAATAACACCAATATGTATAACCTTCTTCATTCTTTTTCCTCACCAATACAATTATATTACTTTTTATAAAAAAGTCAAAGGAAAACCTCTATTGCAGAGTATATCTTGACAAATCTCAATATTTATGGTATATTATATGGGAAAAATGGAATCTATTGATATTAAGAAAGAACTCAAATAATCTTGAAATCGTGGGATATAGAGCATGCAAAACTTATTGGCCGCATCATCTTTGCTGATTTTCTCCAGTTGCCTCTGGTAAAATACAAGGGATTCATTGAAAATGTAGAAGCGTCACCGCTCTTTGAAAAATTATTAAGAAAGGGGGTCATCACCAAAAGATTTCTATCTCAGAGAGAGGCAGATTGCCAAATAGACTCTTCGCTAATCATGGAGCCTTCTCGGGTAATCGCTAAAATAGAACGCAATAGCGAAGGTTTCTCCATTAGATACACCTGTGCAGGTTTCAATGCATATTATCTTTGTAGTGGCAGAGTTTACTCTGCCTGTAGTGGTGCAATTCATGGGACTGTCCCCATTGTAAATTTCCTTATAAAGGCTAAATTAGAGAGTGAATACGGGATTAAACTTTCCAGGCACTCAATTGGTATTTATCGCAAGGATATGGGAATTCCTTCTTCACAGAGGAGGCTCTCCGGGTATAAATACCCCCCTTTATCAGCAAATTTTTCCATGCTTTATCCCTTTATCCTGGAGGAGGTTCTTAGAAATGCGCCGGCAAGTCCAGGCATCTATGAGTTTCGCCTGAAAGGAGAAGAACTGGAATATCCCCAATGCAAAACTTCGGTGATTTATCTCGGCAGCGCCAGGAATCTTAAAAAGAGATTAAAAGAGCATCTCGGACAAAACAGTAAAAATAGTCATATAAAGACTTTCTTAGAAAAATATGGTTGTCTTTTTCGATATATTCTTGTTCCCCAGAGATGGCGGGAGGAAGAAAGGAAATTGTACCAATTATTTGTGGATACATACGGCGTTCCACCCAGATGCAACCGGGTAAGACCTTGACATTAACTTAATTTTTCACTATAATGAACAAAGGGGATAATATAATGAACGACCAAAAAATTAAAAAATACCTATATCACCAAGCACCCTTGAAGATACTTTCCTTTTTCTCAAACCATCCGGGAATAGTATTTTGTGCCAATGAGGTATCCAAAATGACTAAGTGCAGCAAGGGCGCAACTAACCAAATATTAAGGTTACTTTTAAAATTGGATATCTTATCCAGAGAAAGAAAAGGAAATCTATTCCTATATAAACTTAACACCGATAACTTTATCTTAAAACAATTCAAAATATTTGAGAACTTGCTTGGTCTTCAAAAATTGGTCAAAGAAATTCAGAAATATTGTTATGAAGTTATACTTTTTGGGAGTCGCGCAGATGGCTCTAATGATGAGAAAAGTGACATAGATTTATTTATTCGTACAGAATATAAAAAAGAATTAAGAAGGATTATCGGCAAGTATGAAACCATTGATGTGAGATATCAGGTTATTATCCAGGATCCTTTAGAATTTGCTTCATCAAAAAAAGAAGACAGTGTATTTCATAGACAGGTAAAAAAGGGAATAACTCTCTGGAGGGGAAAGCCGAGTTATGGAGAAATATAATATCCAGGAAGCAATTGAGAAGAGAAGAATTATTCCTTTTTCTGATGGTCCTAAGATTAGCTTTAAAGAGTTGATGACAGCCAAAGAAGATTTACGTGACGCTAAAGAAACATTAGCAAGAAAAAGATTTAAATGGGCAACCAGCCAGGCCTACTATGCTATATTTCACGCTTCAAGAGCACTTCTTTATAAGAAAAAGTACCGAGAGAAAAGCCATATTCAACTTGTCTTTGCCATTAAGGCTTTTTATGTTGATAAAGGATTACTTCCACAAGGATATTATGATAATTTTATCCAGGCTCTAGATCTTCGGGAAATGGCAGATTATAAAAGTAAATTTTCAAAACAAGGTGCGCAAAAAAGTATTCAAGCCGCAGAAGAAGCCATTAAATTAGTAGAAAATCTTTTAAAAAACAAAAAGTTTTAACAAAATAGCAAAAGGATTGCTTTTTTAAATTGTACCAATTATTTATGGACACTTACGGTTCACCGCCCAAATGTAATCGCGTTCGACCTTAAAAAGGAGCTAAACTCTCTTTCTGAAAATTAGGCCAGCCCAAAAAATACGAAGCCACAGAGAAAATAAAAGGAGTTAAAGAGAAAAAGAGGAATGATACAGAGCGAAGAAGTAAAAGATGGGTTATTTAGCAAGTGGCGAGAAGATTACAATACGGCGGCTATCACTGAAGGTTACATCGAACCGCTCAAATACATCCTTGCGCCCCAGGAGGTTAAACCCTACGCCCAAGCGGGGAGAGAATCCTATAGTAGCTTTAAACGACACACGAGAAATTTTTGCAGAGAGTCTATGAAGATATACAGGAATGGAACTTCCATCGCCAACAGTAATCATGAATTCCTTACCGGTTATATAGTCGATACCAAGCCGATGTGCTTCATTTATAGAAAATATACTGAAGCTCGCTCCCGAATCGACATAGGCCATCGTTTCTTTCCATCCCAGTGGTCCTTTGAGTTCCAGAGGGATAATGGGAAGAGGATGCTTGCCGTGCAAGGAAATATAGGGAAAGGTCAGAGGGCGCATTGGAAATCCTCCCGTCTGGGTATGGGAAGCCCAGTAAGTTTTGCTCCAGGATGTTTCCTAATCGCTTCTTCTTCAAGGACTACGGGATCCTGTCCAATAAAGACCTCTCCGTTGGCAACGATGGCATATTTCCCTACATGTTTATCTACTAACTCTCCAAGGTGGCGTCGTATCCATTCGGCATTGCTGATTCTCTTAGATTTCTTTCTTGGTTTAGTCATAATGTTCACCTCCATAACAATGATTTCCTCATGTTTTATTATACCACAAATAACAAGGTTTGTCAAACAAAATTGCGGATTTTTCGGATTTTTTTATTTTTCCTTACGGCTCACCACCCAAGTGCAACCGCGTTCGACCTTAAAAAGGAGCTAAATTCTTGCTATGAATATTATTGAATTAACCAAAAAGGCGGTGGAACTTGCTAATCGGGACGAGAAATTAAAGGAGAAGATAAAGAATACAGTAGTTACCATTGTCATGCTTTGTAAAAATGGAGAAGATCAAGCCTTTACCTTCTCGGTCGATAAAGGTGAAATGAGCTTCTCTGAGAAAAAATTGGAGAATCCAGATTTTCAATTTGAAATATCTAAAAAAGATTACTTCAATCTTATGACGGGTAAAGCCTTCGGTATGGTCTTAATGGCTACGGGCAAGATGAAAATAACCAAGGGCACCTGGGTCGAAATCAATAAGATTGCCACACCCTTAGGCATCATTCCAAAACTTGGCAAACAAATAGCATCGAAAGAACAAGTCTATGAGGGATAAAATAATGGTTAAGAAGAAGAATGAGGAAATAAAAGAAAAAAGTGAATTCAAGCCAGCAGAGAATGCTAGAGCTGAGGAATTGGAGAAGTATAGCAAAGAACTTGAGGAAGATAGAAAAGTCCTGGATAATATAATTGAATTAAATCCCTATAGTGTCCAAATATGTGATGCAGAAGGACATCATATTAGAGCAAACAAAGCGTTCCAAAAGCTTTTTGGGGCAACTCCACCTCCAGAATGGTCTTTTTTTAACGATCCATTACTTAAGAAAAAATTCCCCGAGCTATTAGAAAAACTTAAAAAAGGAGAGTCTATAAAGATTCCTGCAATATGGTATAATCCACACGATGTTAGTCCAGAAGCTCCGGATAATCCTATTTGTCTTGGTGCTACCCATTTTCCTGTTTTTGATGATAAAGGTAATTTAGAAATTATAGTGAATATACATGAAGACATCACCGAGCTCAAGCGTTTGCAGGAAAAGGAGAAGGAACTTGCAGCAGCAGCAGAAACTAAAGCCATTATTGATGGAATGCCTGACTCACTCATTGTGTTAAACCTCAATGGAGTGATAGTCAATGTTAACCCAGCATTCACAAAAACGTTCGGCTGGAAACCCGAAGAAAGAATTGGGAAAAGTTTTGATGAACTTGAAGATATTGAAAAATTTATGAAACCCCTGGGAGAGTTAATAGAAACGGGCAATGTAGAACCGGTCGAAACAGTACTGCGCACAAAAGATGGTAAGAAACTCGCGATGAGCATCGCCTACTCACTAATCAAAGATGCTGATGGCAATTCCAGAAATATTATTGCGACCCTTCGAGACATCACCAAACTCAAGCGCGCAGAGGATGAAGTGGTGGCGGCTAGGGATTACACCGACAATATCATTAAATCAATGATTGATACTTTAATCGTAGTAGACCCTGATGCAAAGATAAGAACGATTAATCCCGCGACAGTAGAACTATTAGGATACAAAGAGAACGAACTGATTGGCAAGCCAGTTGCGACTATCTTTACAGAAGAAATCTCCATATTTAAAGGCACGAGATTAAAGAAGTTAATTGAGGAAGGTTCTATCCGGAATTATGATATTACCTGTCGGACAAAAACAGGTGAAAATATTCCAGTAAGTTTCTCTGGCTCAGTGATGAAGGATAAAGAAGGAAAGTTAGTAGGTATTGTCGGTATAGCTAGAGACATGCGACTAACAACACATCTCATTGATGAGCTGAAAAAATCTGAGGCACAGCTTAAGGAATGGGCGAAAACCTTAGAGCAAAGGGTGAACGGGAGAACTAAGGAATTGGAAGAAAAAGTAGAGGAACTGGGAAAATTTTCCAGATTAGCAGTTGGACGAGAGCTAAAAATGGTGGAATTGAAAGAGAAAATCAAAAAATTAGAACAAGAACTGGAGAATCGAATATGAAGCAAGAAAAAATATCCCGTAAAGTTGTGATTATTTATGCCTTACTCACCATCATTCCTTTGCTTGTATCCGGATATATCATAGCAAAATATATCTTTCCTTACAATATCACCACTGTAGAAAATCTTTTTCTAATTTTTCTTCTGGTTTTAATTCTTTCTATTTTTGGGGTATTGCTCTTAATGAAAATCGGGAAAAATATTGAGATTATATCTCTACAAACACAAAAGTTAGCAAGTGGTGAAAAAGTTGAGTCAATAGAGTTGAGAGAATCAGGAGATGAAGTTGAAACTCTTGCAGTGTCCTTGAATTCAATTGTGCAAAGGATAGAAAATGAATCTCTTGCACTTCAGACTGTCACAACACAACTTGAATATGCCTCTAAGGAATTAGCTAGACAAAAGGGATATACTGACCGCATCATCAATAATATGGCTGATACACTGTTTGTAATAGATTCAGAAACCATGATAAAAACAGTCAACAATGCTCTTCTAAATTTGCTTGGCTATGAGAAAAAAGAATTACTTGGTAAGTCAATAGAATCTATTATTTCTGAAGAAAAATTTAGTTTTTTCAAAAATGTTAAGCCCATCTTAGAAAATGGAACAGTCCGTAACCAGGATATGTTTTATATTGCAAAAGATGGAACAAAGATTCCAATGTCTTTCTCTGGTTCTTTACTTCTTGACGAAGGAAATAATCCTACAGGTATAATTGGTGTTGCAAGGGATATGCGTGAACTGAAGAAACTGCTTGCAGATTTAGAAAATGCAAATAGAGAATTAGATAGATTGAGCAAAGTAAAATCTGTTTTTATCTCAAATGTTTCCCATGAATTGCGAACTCCTTTAAGCATAGCAAAGGAAGGAATTTCCCAGGTCCTAGAGGGAATAAAAGGGGAGATTAATCCTGAGCAGAGTGATTTTCTTTCAATTGTATCAAAGAATATAGATCGCCTGTCCTATTTAATTGAGAATCTTCTTGACCTTTCCAGGATTGAGTCAGGGAAGGTAAAGGTGAGGAGAAGGTTGACAGATATTCCACCATTAATAAAAGATGTTGTTTTTTCCTTTCACGAGCGAGCCCGAGAAAAAAGTCTTGAAATTAGAGATGAGATACCTTTAGATTTACCTTCAGTATATATTGACCCTGAGAAAATCACTCAGGTACTCACAAATCTTATTGATAATAGCCTCAAGTTTACAAAAGAAGGTTGGGTGAAAATTTTTGCTCATGCAAAAAAGGATGAGATAGAGGTAAGTGTTTTAGATACAGGTGCAGGAATTCCTCAAGAGTATATCTCAGGAATTTTTGATCGATTCCAGCGTTTTTCTTATAGTCATTTACCAAAGGAAAGTGGATTGGGATTAGGCCTTCCAATTGCAAAAGAGATTATAGATATACACAAGGGTAAAATCTGGGCAGAAAGCCTGCATAGTCCTTTATCCTGTGGAAGTAAGCTTACATTTACAATTCCGATTTATAATGAGGAAGGCTATTTTCTTGAATGTCTTTCTGATGGAATTGAGTATGCAAAAGATGAAAAAACTGACCTCTCCCTGATTATGGTCCAGATAAAAAATAATTTCCCTTCCCAGATTTTAATCCAGTTAGAGAAGACTATTGAAGAAATTTTGCGCAAGCCAGCAGATTCTATGTTTAAATATAAAGGCGCCATTGCAATTTTAGCATTCACTGATAAAAATGGAGCTTTATCTATAGGAAAAAGGATAAAAATTGCATTAGAAACTAAAATATCTTTTGAACTGAAAATTGCTACATATCCTTCTGATGGAATTACTGTAAAAGAATTAATCCAGAGGTGTGAACCTGGCAAAGATATTAATTGTAGATGACAATCCTGAAATATTAAAGATGCTTCAATCAAGACTTGAATCTGAAGGATATGCTGTAATAAATGCCTCTGATGGTCATGAAGCACTGAAAAAAATTTCTCTCGAGAAACCAGATTTAGTTCTTTTAGATATCTTCATACCTGAGATGGATGGCATTGATATACTTAAGATTTTAAGAGAAGAAAATCCTCAACTTCCTGTAATTATTATTACTGCTTTTCCTTCTGAAGAAACCCGCAGGATTGCAGAAGAATATAAAGTATTTGCTTATTTTAAAAAACCATTTCAATTTGAGGAATTGAGAGAAACAATTGAAGAAAGTTTAAAAATTTAAGGAGGAGAAATGTCAAGGATTTTATTAGTTGATGACGATGTTGATTTTGTACAGATGATAAAAAGCAGACTTGAAGTAAATGGATATGAGATAATCACTGCCTCAAATGGACTTGAAGCCCTGAATAAGGCTAAGGAGAACCATCCTGATTTAATACTTTTAAATGTAATGATGCCTGAGTTAAGTGGTGTTGTTACTGCCTTAACCTGAAAAATGCGTGAAAACAGGCTCTTTGACAATTAAAAATACTTGACTTTCCGACGAAAAAGTGTATAATATGTATATAAAATCTTTTAGTGCACAAACTTCACTTTTAGTTAGGGTTCTGTACTATGGGCAAAGGTATTCAAAATTTTCAAATTTCCTTCGGAGAAAAGGATATAACCCGCTTTGGCGGATTGTTTCTAATTCACAAATTTTGCAAAAAACTAAAATTGAAATGGTTGCTACAACGTCATATACCTGAAAAATGCAT
>MNUO01000063.1 GCA_001871015.1 Candidatus Desantisbacteria bacterium CG1_02_38_46 | reverse complement strand
ACACTTATTACCCCATTCGCTTCCACTTTGCAGATTGCCCCTTGCCAAAGCACATAATCTTTTTCTCTTTTTGTAACTGTCTGAATACAACCCGAATCATATCTCTACTTATGCCAGAACATAATCTTTCTATCTCAGATATGGAAAATTCGCCCAATTGACTATTGATTGCCTGAGTAACGATCTCTCTCTTTGCTCCCCGGGGAGGTTTAACGCTACTCGCCCTCTGCTCAAATTCTCTGTAAGCAGAATTTATCGTTCCTAAAAAATAACCTACCCATGGCTCAACATCATGCCTGGATTCATGCCAACCTTTAGAACTTTTCTGTAATGCTTCATAATAAGTTTCTTTTGATTGTTCTATTATTCGCTCAAGGCTGATATATTTTCCTACGCCGTATCCATGGTGGTATAAAGCCAGGAGTGTAAGTAGTCTTGAGACTCTGCCATTGCCATCCCTGAAAGGATGAATACAGAGAAAATCTAAAATAAGACAAGCGATTGCATAAAGCACAGGATACTTCATCTGCTCTATGCTATATCTATAGGTCAAGCACAATTGTTTTATTGCTTCAGGTGTTAAGGCCGCTGAGGTAGGTTTAAAGATTACCTCTATAATACCCTCGGGCTCTCTTTTAATAATTTCATTGTCTTTTCTCTTCCATCCACCGGCATCCCCTGCCCCAGTGTGACTTAAACGATGTAATTCTTGAATTGTCTGCGGAGAAATATCTAAACTCTCATGTTTTTTGTGAATTAAATCAAGTGCCCTGCGATATCCTGCTATCTCTTCCTCTGACCTATCTTGAGGTTTACTATGTCCAAGAATCAGGGGCTTGAGTCTCCTTTTCTCTATGACTACTCCTTCAATACGATTTGACGATTCTGCGCTTTCTATCAATGCCATCTCAATAAGTGCCTTGAGGACTTGAGGAGATTGTCTAACATATAATTCCTCTTTGCCTTTGTACTCAGATATGGAATTCATTAACCAAACTGCTCCCAGAGGCAGTTGTAAATCCTTTCCTGTTTTTCTAAATGATTTCATCGTTGACCTTCTATAAACTTGCTCGCTCTGGTTCATCTAACTCAGCTTCAATCTTTGACTTGAATGCTTTGTATTTTCCTTCTCTTAGAGCATGAAAGAAAAGATCGTAACTTGTGGGAGAAAGAAATTTAAAATAATAGTTGTATTCAGACTGTAATTTATTTATCCTATTGAAATGTTCTCTTGCATATCTGAGTTTTGCTCTATTTTCATTAGATATATCCGCATCCGCCTTTATCTCTATTACTAATATGTCTCGTCCAATTTTTATAAAGAAGTCCGGATTGAAACTACCCTGTTTTGGATGCTCTCCCTTTCTCCAAGAATATTCCACCCTGTAAAATCCTACGTCCAGAGATTTTATCCAGGCATCTATTTTCTTCGCATTTTCTTCATTAACCAATCTCTTAACAAAACCCCTTTCTGGTTTGTAGGAGGCAAGAACAATATTTAAAGGTGTCTTGAAATTAAAAACATTTCCAACTTTTACTAACGAAGCACTATGCAATTCTCCGTCCTCAAACATCTCAATGATCTCTTTTAATACCTTCTTGTCGTCATCTTCCCCATTTTTCAAAGAATAATCATCGTAAAAAATACTGCTCTCTCTTCTCAAAGCTCCAATTCCCAGAGGATTTTTATTAATATCCGATGTATTAATCAAAAAAAGGTTCTCAGGTTCAATTTTATATCTCGGGCTTTTACTTCCCTTCCTTTTCACCACCCCGAATGCTTTTAATATTTTCTGTCTACCTTCCTCATTAATCAAATTTTTCTTATCTCTGAGAGAGTTTTTTATGATTGAGAAAATTTTATCAAAAGGATACTTCTGCACATAATCAGTGCCCTCATCCATATCCCAACTTTTATATCTATTGTGAACAATTTGGGCAACTTCTTCAGCTGAATATATTTTGAATTCAATGAGAGTTTTCTTTTCACGCTGTTTCTCTGTAATTACCCTTTCGTAAATAGTTTCTTCTTCTATTTTCTGTACTTGGTCTTCGGTGCTTAAAGAAATAAATCCCTTACTGAATTTATACTCTGAAACCATTGGAGTTTCTACAATTTCCTCTGATTTTTTGTAATCTACATTGTGAATCTGAAAATTGTAATTTCTATCTTTGGGTATAACATAGCTATAAATTCTCTTCTCTATCTCGAGAACTTCATTGACCAAGTGCTTGATGCTACTTGACCATTTATCGTGATTGAATACAGTCACTACAGGCTGTTCCCCTCTATATTTTGGTGGTATTCTCAAGCCCCTTCCCAGCACCTGTGCAATAAGCAGTTTAGAATTGAAAGCCCTTTCCTCATGGGGAACAATCTGACATACATTCTGTACATCCCATCCTTCAGAAAGCATGCTAACCGATGTAATCCATTCTACTGGGTCATCTCCATCGTCAACATTCTTAAGCTTGGGTATGTTATCCTTATGCTCATTTGCTGAGGTTACTATCAAAACCTTATTTGACGCAGCATCTTTGCTTATTCTCTCTTTATCTGCTATAAATTTGATTAAATCTTCTTTCAGCCTCTTACAAGCACTAATGTCTTTTGTAACCAAAATAGTAAGAGGTTTAATCAATCGATATTTCGCTGTTTTATTTTGGATGTGATTATCGTAAATTTTCTGGAACTTCTCTTCCTTTGAGTGAGAAACGTCTTCGGCGACATAATCGATCGTTTTTATAAACCTATTCTCTATTGAATCTCTTAAAGAGAAACGATAAATCACATCTGCAAAATAGTCGTTGTTGACATAACAAGTTCCAGAATCACCGACTATATACCTGAAATTATATTTGGGATTAAGCAGAAATTCTTTCCATTTCTTTATAGCCATATCACGAGCAGGAGGATTAGCCATGTGGTGAACTTCATCATTCAACACCAGCGTTCTTTCACCTTTCCCTATAAGACTATCTTCTATGGCAGATTTAGTTCGCTCATAAGTAGCATGAATATTCTCGATGCAAATATCGCCTTTTCTTATAGTCTGGGTAGCATTAATTGATTCTTGGATTTAGAATCTGTGCAGAATTTGGAAGCAAATCCTTTAGAGTTCCATCGGCTGATAATGAGCGGAATTTTTCTGTAAGACCAGTTTCAATAGTATTAGAGGGACAAAGAACCAATACTTGATCTATGGCTTCCTCGGCAAGCATGATTCGGGCAATTCCATAAAGAACATAGCTTTTACCGGTAGCAGTAGCTAAATCTATTGTGCAGGAGAGTTTGTCAGGCAACTGCAGGTGCTTATAAAAATCTTTTAAGGAATCATATCTTTCTTGCAGAACTGGATTCTGGTGAAAATTCTCTTCCGCCAATTCTTTAAGATTATTATATTGACCTCCCAGAAGATATCGCAAGGCAACCCTTATAGTCTCTTTCTGATACTCCCTTTCTCCACAGAGGGCATCAAGAAAGGCTTCATACTTATTTATATCAAACTTTTCAGGGTCAATATTCGGAGAAACCTTAAGAACCAAGTCTTTGTTTTGAAAAACCTGACGGTCAAGCATAGATATACTATTCTTTAAATTAGATAATCAATTAATTGGGAAAAGTTTCTTCTAAAATATCTTTCCTTCTTGCTTTATCTTTCTCTATTTCCTTTTCTACTTCTCTATACAGTAGGCTTATGTTCTGTATATTTTTTAAATACCGGGGAAGATTCCTTTCAGCAGTTATCCTCTCGCTAAATTCCAATACGGCAACAATATAATCAAATAATTGTTGAACTCTGTCGTCCAATTGATTATTCAAAAGTTTGTTCACAACTTTGGGAGTATAATCACCATACCTCTTGCGAATCAACAGGTGAAAGAAGTAAAGAAACAAGAGGTTTGAATATATAAGAAACTCTCGCCTTAGAATTTTGTTTCTATTCTCTTCATCAAATTGACTTGGATTTCTTTTCATCTTGTTAAAATCATCCATTCTAAACATTCTAATGTTGTTATCAACTACTTGTAATATTCTCCAAGGAAGAAGAACTTCTTCAATTTTTATATCTTTCTTAAATATTTCATGGTATTTCTTCGAAAACAACTCAATTCTATACCTACGAGCAAAGGCTGGATCCTTCAAAAAAGCATAGAGTACCTGTGCTGCTTGAATCATATTAATTACTCTATTCTCGTATTTCTGTTTTTCGTCCCTAGATAGAATTCTCCAATCTCCTTCCTTAATAGAGTAAAAATAGGGAGGAGAATAATTATCGAAATCTCTTTTCAACCTTTTTTGTATTGAATCATTTGCCTTTAGTTGCGCTTCAGAGACTGGATTTTGAGAGTTTGTATATAAAGTAATAAGTTCCACGTCGGTAATGGGAGCTTTAATAAACCTCACTAAAACCTCAACATCATCCGAAATATCCGTCGGGTCTTCTAATGCATCCTTTGCCTCCTTCAAACATGCAGTTGTTTGGCATCCATTTATAACTTGAGGACCACTTATAATTAATGCGCGGGGTACTTCGTCGTTGTCAAATTTAAAATCGGAACAAACAAAACTAATCCCATTATTAAAATACCAAAATTTACTTGTGGCATTTTTGTCTAAAATCGTGCTGATTATCCCAGCATTGATACTTCCCTTCCTTACCCCTCTGAATAGTCTTATATTCCTCTCAAATAATCTATCACCATACTTGGCATACAGTGGGGAATTAAATCCTTGCCTTTAATTGTAGCAACAACAGAAGGGAAATCTCCTTCTTTTCTCAAAAAGAACTGTTTAGGAATCAGTTCAAGATTAATAGTTTCGGAGGATAGGGGGTTTGCCAATTGGAGGTTCGCTTGATACAAATTTAATATATCATCTATCTCATGGAAATACATTTGAATCCTATCACGGTATTCTGAATTATTAAACACCCTTCTCTCACGATTTGCAGCATCAGAAAACTTCCCGAATGCAAAATAATGCAGTTCAACATTTGCTCCTTCATTCCATCTTTCTTCAAAAGTTTTGGATGCATCATATAGTTTTGAAAGATTTAATTGTTGGACTTCATCAGGTTGCTTCAGCCAGTCAATACAGCCCTTAAAAGTAGATACTTCTTTTTCGCCAATCTCTTTATTCTCATCGTCAAAATACTTACATTGAATTATTATAATAGTGTCCTCTCTTTCTATTAAAGCGTCAACTCTTTTGTCACCACTACTATCTGTCATAACGTTAATTGCCTCCTCTCTTGGCATAGCATAATATTGTTCTATTACCCAAAGAGTAAATCCTTTGCCTATTTCAGTAAGACTTTCCTCCTTCGAAACCATATCTATCTCCTCTCTAATTTTTTCAATAAGCTCTTGTACCATAGCGCCCTCCTTATTTTTTGAATTTACAAAAATCTTTTATCGCCTTAACTTCCCTCTTTTCATTCCCGAAAATATCTATATAGATAATCATCATTTGATCCTCTATTTTATCAACATCAAAACGAATTTCCCATTTATTCTTTTTTAAATCCTCAGCATAAAAGACATCATCAAAGTCAAAAACCTCACCATTATAATCATAATCAACCATTACCATTGACAGAGTTTCTCTATTCTCAAATTTAAGAGGTTTCTTTGATAGAATATTGCTTTTAAATTTTTTAATTTTGATCACCGCCTCGTTGAAAAGTTCTCCTTCGGGTTTAGCGATAAAATAATCGCATTCAGCATTGGGAGTCTGAATAAAATCAAATCCTACCGCATCAATTGTGTCATTTACATCTGCTTCTCTGATGGGTTGCTTAATATGGGTAAATCCTTTACGATGAAGTTCATCAATTATTGAATAGGGAATCCTCAGAGCAAAATATTTTGTCTTTCCCTTTTCAATATAATCCTCAAAAAACATCACGCTTGCAGCGGGAGCAATAATAAAGAATTTATAGCCTATCTTATCACCAAGGATTTTATGAAGGTCATCAATAAATCCTCTGTCTAAAATCACATCTTTATGTTTTTTATAGTTGAAAACCATCACCGAATCTCGACCAAGATAGCCGTCCAATTCTACACCAGCAATTCTATGTGGCTCATCCCGGCATTGGAAAAGTTTAAGCACAAATTCCCGGTATTTGTTCCAGGGTAAATCTTTGACCATTTTATAGTCATATAGACCAGCATTATAGAGTGTGAAAGATTTTGGCTTTAGGGGTTTTCCACGGTTTCCAATTTCTTATCTGAGATTGAGTAACCTTTTTTGCATTGTGTAAATGGCAAGTTTGCCACAATCAATCATTATCCATCTTCTACCAAGTTTCTCTGCTACCGCCCCTGTTGTTCCAGAGCCAGCAAAGGCGTCCAAAACAAGGTCAGCAGGGTTGGAGGATGCTTTGATGATTCGTTCGAGCAATTTCTCTGGTTTCTGCGTTGGGAAACCAACCCTTTCCTTTGCCGTCATTGTTGTACCAAAAGAAGGAATATCTACCCACCAATCCCCTGATATTTTACCTTCATAAGCAGTTTTATATCTCTCCTTCCGTTGTTGCACTTCCCCTTTTCTCGGGACATATTGAATATTAAACACCCAGTTTTCTGAATTTTTGGAATAGTATAAGATATTTTCATGAATTTTTTTAAATTGTTTTTCAGCGGGACGAGCTCTTTCATAACACCATATTATTTCATTTCTAAAATTATTTTCTCTAAAAAGTTCGTCCATTATAGTTTTGACGTATTGAGCTTTTTTCCAATCCAAATGCACATAAATACTCCCATCATCCGCCAAGAGCTCTCTCAAAAAGACAAGCCTTTTTCTCAAAAATTCCAAAAACTGAGCACCTACAATTTTGTCCTGATAAGCCTTTTGATCCTGACTTCCTTTGAATTCCTGTTTTGTGGCAAAAGGGGGATCAATATAAATTAGCCTTACTTTTCCTCTTCCTGTATTTTTATCATAAACCTCCGGGTCATCCATTAAAGCCTTAAGAACTTGAAGATTATCCCCAAATATCAGTTTATTAGTCCAGCCCCCATTTCCATTACCAAATGTCTTTACAGGTTGCAGAGGAACTGCCATAGTATCTGCAAGTATATCTTCTTCCCGTTCTTTACCTTCATAAGTTAATTCATATTCCTTCTTTGTTTCAAAAGGGATAATATATCTGTAACTATCAGGAAGGGACTTACCTTGCTTTAGACATTGAATGATAAATTCAATTTCATTTTTGTTAAGTTTACTCATAAATACACCTTTTAGCCCGGATGAAATCCAATCTGTCTTTTTGATTTCTCCGGAGGAATCATTAGTTGACGAATCGCTTCAAAAATTGCCTGAATTTCTTCATCGTGCTTCTCAATTTTTCTCTCAAGCTGGCTTAACTTGTAGGCAAGTTCCTTATGGGTTGAAAGAATCTTCCTGATTTTTACAAATACTCGCATAATGGCAATATTAACCTGTATCGCACGCTCGCTATTAAGTACTGACGAAAGCATTGCAACGCCTTGCTCTGTAAAACTATAGGGAAGATACCGACGGCCGCCACGTCTCTCTTTTGAGGTCGCAAAATGCGACCTCAAAGAATCATACTCCTTCTTTGTAAGCTGAAACATAAAATCATCAGGGAAACGCTTAATATTACGGCGTACCTGTTCATTAAGTCTTTTTGTAGTGACTCCATAGAGTTGCGCAAGGTCACTATCAAGCATTACTTTGTATCCCCGAATCAACAGAATTTTCCGTTCAATTCTTTCTTGCAGAACCAACTCTTTCATATTCCTTATTTTTCTTTCTTGATACTCAAAAAATTTAGATTATATTCTTTAATTAGTCCTTCGTCGGCAAAACTAAAATATTTATTATCACCGATGATAATATGGTCCAAGACTTTTATCTGCATAAGACTACCTGCAAAAACCAAATCTTCCGTTATATCCCTATCGCTTTGAGAAGGTTCTGGGTTTCCTGAAGGATGGTTATGAACAAAAATAAGGCCAACAGCATTATTTTTGATGGCACTTTTCATGACCTCACGGGGATAAATTGACGATGTATTCAGTGTGCCTTCAAATAAGTTTTCAATGTTTACGATTTGATTCTTTCCATCTAAGAAAATGACCTTAAAAACTTCTTTTTTGAGGTCACGCATAGAGTGATAAAGATAATCAAAAGTTTCTTTTGAAGATTTACAGATGGGTTTTTCAAGAATCTTCTCTTTAAGAAACTCTCTGGCTACTTCCTGGACAAGTTTTATACCAAAGACATTGTGAGGTCCAATTCCCCTGACCTTCTGAAGTTCCTCCATTGGTGCCTCAAGAACACCTCGAAGAGTTTTGAATTTTCTTATAGCCTCTTTTGCTTGTTGCTTGCAATCTTTCTGAGGAGTTCCAAGAGTTAACAGCAATTCAACTATTTCATAATCATGAAATCCTAAAACGCCGGATCTTATAAATTTCTCTCGTAATCTCTTTCTGTGACCTTCCTGACTCTTTGGACTCATTTGTTCTGACTCTCCTTATTATTCCCAGCATAATTATTATATACCAAAAAGAGGGAAGAGGTAAAGAAAATTGGTGTTGAATGGCTGGTTTATTATTTAGGGCAGAAGATTTGGGGTGCGAAGTCTGCTTACATCTTCTATCAGCCTATCCTGGTATTCAGGCATATATTCAATAACAACAGGACCTTGAAAATTCATTTCTTTGAGATATTTTATGAATTGCTTATAAGGCACAACACCACTGCCTAAAGGCTGATGCTGGTTTCTAAGGTTTTAATATTTCTGTTAGATTCTTCTGGTCTGGAGGATAGATAAATTTTGAGGCAAGTATCTGTAGCTTAACGTTCTGGGTTTGCATAGCAATAGTAATTACAATTTATTAAGGAAGATTTTAGATAAGATTGAGATTTTGTATCTTCTTTTGAAATTTCTCGGCAATTTCTCGGCAATTTCTCGGCAATTTCTCGGCAATCATACTAAAATATAATATCTTCCTTTTTGAGGACCAACCGGCTTAATCAAATCCAGTTTTACCAATTCGTTTAAATGACTCCGCGCTGTCCGTTCAGAGACATTAAACATATTCTGATTGGGGAAGAAGTGAGGCATTGAGAATCAATTCTCTGGCAGCAGCGATATCTGTAAGATATTTAGTTATTTTGTTAGTTACTCTGAAGTTTGGCTTAAACATTTTTGCCTCTTTTTTCAAACTCAAAAAATTCAGACCTTGCCATCATCTGCCAGAAACTTGTTGATTTTGGAGTAAGTCCTATTCATTCATACCAAAATGATGTCCGATCTTCTGCCACAAGTTTTTCAAATCTTTTTTTTCCAATTTTTAAGATTTTTTTACTTCCCTTCCCATCCGGCTAATCTTGCCATCATCCACCAGAATGCCCTCCCTTTCATTTCGCAACTCTCCCGTGTGGTATGCGCCGCCTCATTACCTTTATACCGGGGATGTTCAACGGGAATTCCCCCAATCAAATGCTGTCTTCCATCATACCAGCAATCAAGGTCGGCAAAGTCAAATAAAATCTTCTGATTCGCCTTACAATAGTTTCTAATCTGCTCATTACGGGCATACCGGTTACGAGAATTCGCCTGGGCATTACCGGTCATATAGATAAATATTACTCCCGGATTTGCTCTCTCAAAAACATCCATTGCCTCCAGATATTTTTGGACCGTCTCCTCTGAATTGCCATTCTGCTGACAGCACCATGACCACATTGACAGATTAATTTCCGGATTATGGTCAAGCACATTCTGGGTTGCCTTTCTACCCGCATCCGAAGCCCAGTATTTTTCAGGAGTAATGTAGGTATCATTCTCCTGACCGTCAAAGATGGCTAAAGAATTTGTAGTCGCGGGAAGGCCCTTATTCTTCCTGATAAAACTGTACCCGGGCTCTGACTTTACTATCTTCTCCATTCCTACCAGGATTTGTCCGCCGTGCGAGGTATGCGCATAGTGCAGTTTAATCTTTGCTTTAGCCGCCTCAATCCATTGCATCGGAATCTTTGAAATGTCAGTACAGTTATGGTCAATAATAATTGTCGACTTTACCTTCGCTACATCTGCCGCATTAACATAACCACAGAAGATTATCAAGAAAATTATCCCCAACCCTATCCCTATTCTTTTCTCCATTTTTTCTCCTGTCATTGCGATACGTTAGTGAAGCAATCTCTTTTACCCCCTCCCCTATTTCTTAACAATGGCATGTATCCATAATTAAATTTTAAATTTAAATTAATGACTCCGAACAAATAATTCTTGGAACAATTTGTTCTTTTTCGCCTTTAACTTCCCTGTCCAACAGAGACCTTAAATTATATTGAAAGTAGATATCGGATAATCTCTTGAGCAATGCCTCTCCGGTTATACCCATTCTTCGAACCAAGTTGAGTTCTTTCATTACCGCCGGATATAGGGTGCATCTGAAGGTTTCCTCCAGTACATTTATTTTTTCCTTCTCATCCGCATCGTCAGTTTTAGCAAATTGCAATCTAAGTTCTCTGAGCACATATCTTTGTGCTTGCCGTAATTTAATCGTATATTCCTTTTCTGCTTCTCTTGTCTTCACCTCTTCCTCAAAAGACCTTTTTATTTTCATCGCAATTCTATTGTGGTCTTTCGGCAATTTTTTGGTCTCTGTTTTCTCGCTACATTTGATAGTTGCTAACACTTGTGAAATGTCTCTACTTATTATTTTGCCTTTTTCACTTGCCAAGAATATCTGCTGAAAATTCCCTGCCTGACAAAAGATAAATTTCCCCTTTACTTTTTTTGACATACAACTTCTCACTCCATCCCTTAAATTGGTTATGTAATTAAAATAGGCGGGATTATTCAACTGCAAGTCCCTGATAATTTCCTCTGCTTCTGTAATTCCAATCAGGTCTTCTTCCCCTTCATATTTGTCTATCTCCTTTTGGTTACCCTCGTAAATGGCATACATTGCCTCTTCATTCAGTTGCTCGCTCTTATCTAAAATCTCGGCATCCTCACCAATAGTATTATGAATCTCCTGGATTCTATATCTTAGTTTCTCGTGCAAACCAAGATTTTTATCCAATTCGGTCTCAGGTAAGAAATTATAACTGTAGATTTTCTCATTCTCAGAACCAATTCTGTCAATGCGTCCGATTCTTTGAATTAACCTTACCGGGTTCCAATGAAGGTCATAATTTATGATATTGTCGCAGTCCTGCAGATTCAATCCTTCGGCTAAAACATCAGTAGAGACCAGTAATCTTATTTCTTTTTCGTTATTTTTTAAATTATATTCATTTGCTTTCGGAGAAAAACGATTAATAATATCGCTTCTGTTTTTGGCGGTACTGTCTATTGATTCAATCTCTTGCTTTCCTTCGGGATTTAAGTTCTCGTAAAGATACTTTGCTGTCTCGGCATATTGAGTAAAAATTAAAACTTTATTATTTAATTTTTTATCACTTTTCAATCTTTGAATTAAGACATATAATTTATCGTCCTGCTCTTGATTTTTATTATCGGCATTAATATCTTTAACCAAACCATACATCTTTTTGTATAGTTTTATATCTTTTTCCAAATCCTCTTTTAATTTATCAATTTCAAAATCTTCAACATT
>MNUO01000083.1 GCA_001871015.1 Candidatus Desantisbacteria bacterium CG1_02_38_46 | reverse complement strand
AGAATAAAATACTGAAATTGTGATGAGTTTTCAGGAATCAATATCATCCCATCCCTGGGATAGGAAATGCCAACGAGATAGATATTATGGGGGTTGCTGGCACTATAATAATTGGCAGGGTTGTTTGCCATTACAAAAACAGTGTTCTTGCCTCCAGCAGCTAATGTGGCAGTCTCTGAAAAATATCCAAATGTATCAAAATCAATTTGTTGTGCTATTTGATTACTGAAAACTAGTTTTGCGTCTAACTTATGCAATAAATAATCCCAGAGATTGCCAGTGATAATTATTCCTGGTTTAGTTATATCCTGCAGGGTATTATTTGGTAGTGGCTTGCTGTCGGAAGTAAACAACGCCACATTGCTAATAACTGGTGGATCTTCAATAATTCTAAAAAGGTCTGGAAACTTATGGAAATATGAAACACCACCAAATCTATCTGAAATTTCTTTAGTGTGGCTAACAGTCCATGTATAGTGAGGAGAATCTTTTAAAATATTTACTGATGAAGATTGCCAATTGCTTGCAATTGCACTTTTCCTACATACAACTCCATCTCCTTCGGTTGTCTCACCCCCTAATACACCCAACAAGCAGTTCCACCACTCATTAGTCCACCACCCTAGACCAGCCACAAGGCGATAATCAATATTTGCTGGAACAGGAAGAGTATAATTTAGATTGTTTAAAAAATTACTGTTGGGAATCATTTGTTTTGCTCCAGAAGTATCCAGTCTTCCTGATTTAATTTGGTCATCTATTTCGACAGCTTTTATTCCAAGGGCCCATGCTCCCAAAAAGAAACCTGCACTTGCCCAAGGGCAGAAAACTAAAAGAGCACTACCCGTTGCAACAAAAGCAGCAGCAATATATGTTACATTGTTTCTAATTTCTAACACATGGCTTTTATCGGCAGCAAAACTACCTTTATGAGGTGTTCCTAAAGTTATTAATTTAATTATAGAATGGACATTAGGGTTGGTCTGGAGATAATACCTTGTAGATAATCCACCCATACTATGAGCAATTATAATTATCTTTACATCATCGGGCGTAGGAAATACTTCAGGATATGCCTTTGACATAATTTGCCGAATACCATCCTGTCCTATATAACCATTAATAGCCCGATTAAGCTCTTCAGCATTATTTTCTATCGGTCCACAAGTGTCTGTATAACTAATTCCAAAAACATTGTAGTCCAAACTTAATCGATTATAAGGAAACCAACCTTTACTTCTATAACGGGCATTTCTGTCTGAATATAAATCATAATATGGAGATAAGATACCAGGGACATTTCCGTCTTCTACCCACCCATAAAAATTGCCTGTGAATCCATGAACAAGAAGCACGGGATAGACCTTATAGGAATTTTGAGTATATCCTTTAATCCCAAAAATGCTGATTATTATTAAACTTAAACACACAATTATAGAAGATGTTTTCTGGAAATTCATAAAAATTCCTTCAAAATTCTATTTTTGCAGAGATATAAATATCATTTATTTTTTGATCCAACGAAATTTTGACTGGGAGATTCAATCTTTTTAATTTACGGTTATAATCCATTGATAACAAAGGAGAGACAATGATGTCTGCAGCCCATGAAACCCAGAACAAACATGTTATTAATGTCCGAATTTCAGGGGGAGGATAAGTTCCATAAGGAGGAAAAGGAAGTAGAAAAATAATACTGGTTCCGCATCCCGCTAATATACCTGCTAATAGTGAGTTTTCAGCATAAGCACTTCCTAATCCATGCAAGAAAAATCCCGGACCTAACGCTAAAAGAAAAGCTGTTTCTGGTTTCTTTCCTTCGATATGTTCAATTTCACTAAAAGAGAAAGTCTCACAAAAGGTTGGTTTTCCTAATTTCCATGCATAACAAAGAGTAATACTTTCAGTATCCATATACAGAAAGTCCCCACTAATTTTTTTATCAGTTTTTAATTTCAAATGAAGAATTTCAGCATTTAACTCGCAAAAACTCACTCCACTTATAATTATTCCTATTAAAATAATCTCCCAAAACCACTTTTTCTGCATCGGTATTCTCCTTTATCTTCTTTCAAACTCTCCATCCCCAATCCCCACATTCACCTGAACATTCTCAAATCTCATCTCAGATTTCACTTGTTGACCGTTTGGAAGAAAAGCAGTGGATTCTGTAATTATTGGGAGCCATACACTTTCAATTTGCCTTGTATCTTTTACTTCAGTAATTGCTATTAGCACATTATCTTTACCATAAATCTTTTGTTTTATTGTAATTCCTTTTGTATAATCAATAAACATCTGCGTTTTGAATGGCATACCAAAAGTACCAACAGGAGAAGTGTTTGTAGTGGTTTGTTTTTGAACAAATTCAATGACATAGATATTATTGACCTTGTCGGACAATGATTCATTTAAAGTCACATCAAAATTTTTAAGCATCTTTGTTATATCCGGACCGAAATATTGCTGGCTTGGGTCCATCCCGAGCATCTGGCTAAGATTTATTGTTGTAATTTTGCCGTCAGCAGTTTTCATAGTCATCTTATCTCCAATAATTATCATTATCTGTTTAATAGGAGTAAGTGTTTCCATTTTAACTTTATCTGGTTTCTTAAAATAGTAATTCATTCTCTGAGTCATTGTATTTAACTGTCCTCCCATATATGCAGTAGTCATAATCTCTGCTTTCATATCATTCATTCCTGCGATATTCTGCTGCATCTTATTTAGTATGTCATCCACAGTCACTTCAGCAATAAGCATCCCTGTGTGTAACCATAAACTTCCCATTATCATAAAGAAAGTCATTAAGAAAATTTTGCCCCTTATGTGATTTTTCATATCTAACCTCCAATTTTTCACACTTTTCTCATTTTTTCTCCACCCAATTCTTTTTAAAACCTGCTATTACTATTAAAAGTTAATACCCACCCCACTCCTTATGCTAAGGCAGTCAGCAGAAACAATGGTTGCAACTGGGATAGGTAATCCACTGCCATGTCTTTGGTTAATTGTTAAAGTTGGAAGTTTATCTACACCGTCCACCGTGTATTTTGTTACTTCTTGCTGTGACGCACCAAAAAGCACTTTATCAAGTCTGGCTTCACCAAAAATTGAAATCATCTCAGAGATGAAAAATTCTACACCACCTGAAGCATAACTTCCTACATTGATACCGGAAAGCGTAATTTCCCATTCCTCCTTAGTTCCACCGTTAGTGTATTTTTGGATTACTGTACCAAAGTACGCTCCTGCTCCTACAGAAAAATATGGTTTCAGTGGACCCAGCGTAAATATATGTTTTACACCAGCAGTAATTGGAATCCACGAGCCTTTAAAAGTAAATGCTGTTGTATCGCCTGTACCAAACACGTTATAGAGTTCATTAATTTTTTCACTTTCTATGCCAATTGTATAGCCAGCACCTACCTCGATAGCAAGATTCTCATTTATTTTACATCCAACATCAACTGCAATTGGAAAACCTTGCCCCACATTAACTGGCACATCTTTAGTCCATGTTTCTTGGGCGGTTTGCTGTCTTCCCGTATTCATTCCACCCAAACCAAGACCATAACCACCACCCAACCTGATGTATAACCCCCCAGCAAAGGATACTCCAGCTATGCCGACAATCATTAAAACCACTACCAATACAATTTGTACCTTTCTCATTTTGTCCTCCCCAGAACAATCCTTAAATAACATCAAATAAGTTAATATACCTGCACCTCAACTTCCCTTCCATCCTCAAACTTGACCTTATAGGTCCCCTTTATTATGTTCACATCGCTCACAATTCCTATTTCTTCCTTAACTTTTGCTCTTGTGCCTACACGGGGGAACTTCTTGGTATTCTCCCTGTAGAAATTATACTCATATTTCAAACAACACATAAGCCTGCCACAGACACCGCTTAACTTTGAAGGATTAGATGCAAGGTTTTGCACCTTTACCGTTTGCATGGATACAGGACTAAATTCCTTTAAGAATGTCATACAACAAAGTGGTCGACCACAATGCCCAAAACTGCCTATCATTTTCGCTTTATCACGCACGCCAATCTGGCGCATCTCTATCCTCGTCTTCAATTCATGTGCCAGGTCTTTCACCAACTCTCTGAAGTCTATTCTGTCATCAGAACAAAAATAAAAAATTGCCTTTGAGCGGTCAAAATTATACTCGACCTTGACGAGTTTCATTTGTAATTCTATTTCCTTAATCTTCTTCAGGCATAATGCAAAAGATTCCTTCTCTTTTATTTTATTCATCTTAAGTTGCTCTATATCTTCCTTGCCAAGTTTGCGAAGTACCTTTTTCAGTTTTCCGCGAACTTCCTGAGGGGAAATAATCTTTATCTCAGTAAAAACTTCTCCAATTTCAGAAGAGTCTTCTTCGCCTTCCACGATGCATAAATCGCCTTTGTTCAAGTCAAGCCCCTGTGGGTCAAAATACTGGGTTAACTCTTCCTTAAGTTTTATTCCAATAACCTCGGCCATTTTTTTCTCCAAACTTCAAGAATAATGATTCGAGAGTAAGTCTGGGACTTACATTTCTTGCAAGCAAATGTCTTGCCTGCAATATATCCCTGAAGACCTGGAATAAGAAATCTTCAGATAATTTCTTCTCCATATCCCTGAGTTGTTCCATTCTATCCTTGAAAATAAGAAATTCTTCATCTTTCTCTTTCAGGAGAAGGATATCACGATACCATAACGCAAGAAAATCCACAATCTCCTCTGCATCCTCTTTATTCGAGGCTAAATTCTTTACTTCTCTGAATATCTGTAAGATTTTGCATAATTCTATTAATGAAAGAACTTTTTCTACTTTTTCCACCCCGTGACTGCCAGGTAGATGGGCAAGGTCAGTCTTAGATTTAGTAGTAAACCGGACCATCTGACACCGGGATATAATTGTAGGAAGAATATCCTGCGGGCTTGAGGTTGTTAGAATAAATACAGTATCAACCGGTGGCTCCTCCAGAATCTTTAGCAGACTATTTGCGGCTTCCTCGGTCATATTCCCAGCCTCTTCAATAATATAGACTTTAAACCTTGCAATGAAAGGTTTTAGATATGCCTCCCTTTGCATATTTCTCATCTGGTCAACGAGAATAGAATCCTTATTTAATTCAGGAGTAATTATATGAACATCGGGATGAGAAAATTCTCCAATTTTAATACAGGAGGGACACTGTTCACATCCTCCATTCGGACAATTAAGTGCTTTGGCAAATTGTATGGCAGCAAATTTCTTACCGGTTCCCTGAAGCCCGGTGAAAAGATAGGTATTTGCTATGCGCCCGGTTTTCAAAATTCCCTTCAGGATTCTGCTTGCTAAATTCTGATTTTTTATTTTATCTAATGCATTCATTGTTTAGTTAATTTTTTGCGTAAAAGTAATGCCCTCTTTGAATCCCTGATTAACGCATCCAATTTTCTACCTTCCATCAGTTGCAGGTGGGCAGGCCCGATCAACAATAACAACTCGTTGAGTAAAGATAATTTAATTTCTGGAATCAATTTCAAACATGTGCTCATCCTGATTTCTGAAAGTAGATTCATTGCTTCTCGAGAAGAAAATATATGTCCATTTTTCAGCATCCCGTATGAAAGTTCAACACTATATTTAATTTTTCTTTTATCTTCATTCAATAACCGGGACCTTGCCTTCTCCTCCTGAATAACAATTTGCGTGGAGACCTTTTCAATATTATCAATTATCTCCTCTTCTGTTAAACCCAGGGTTAGCTGATTGGAAATTTGAAAGAAAGAAGCCTGTGGTTTTGTACCCTCACCATAAAATCCCCTCACGACCAATCCCCTTCGTGAAATATCTTTTATCAGATTATTAATTTCACCTTGTTTGACCAGCGCAGGAAGATGCATAAGGACTGAGGCTCGCATACCTGTTCCCGTATTTGTAGGACAGGAAGTCAGATAGCCAAACTCTTGAGAAAAAGCATAATTCAAGTGCTCGCTGAGTTCTGAGTCTATCCGGTCTATCAATTCCCATGTCCTTCTCAATTCTAAACCTGAATAAAGGACTTGAATACGGAGATGGTCTTCTTCATTTATCATTATACTTACAGTCTCATCTTTATTGATAACAACAAACTTTGGCTTATTCTCTTTTTGAGTGTGTTCTATACTTATCAAGTGCCTCTCAAACAAAAATTGTCTTTCAATGGATGAAAGGCTATTCAGAATTAAAACCCCCCAATCACTGAGGGATTTATCCCTCCCTAATGCATCCTCTATCAATGAAAAAACCTTCTCTAAATCAGATGGCTTAGCCCTGTGTGGAAAGGGAATGTCTTTTAAGTTTCTCGCCAATCTTATCCTGCTAGAAATGACAATATGAGCAAAAAGACCTTCTCCATTGAGCCATTTCGCCTGATGATTAATTAATTCTTTAATTTCCATTCTCTTTTTAATAGCTAAAGTTATCTACAACCTTCAGGACTAAAGTCCTGAATCACAGCAGGTCAGGGCTAAAGCCCTGAGCTACGGACCTTCAGGTCTGATTTTTCTTAATGGCGCGAATTTTATCTCTGAGATGTGCCGCTCTTTCATATTCTTCTATGGCTATTGCTTCCTGCAATTCCTTTTGCAGGGAAAACAACTCTTTTCTTTTATTGAATTGTGATGGCATCTTTCCTCTATGTTCTGATTCTCCATGAATCCGATTCAAAAGAGGAATAAGGTCTGCCCGGAATGCTTTGTAACATTCGCTACACCCAAGTCGTCCAATGCGTTTGAAGTCGTGATAGGATAAACCACAATTGGTACATTTGAGCTTTTCCTCCCCGGATGCAATTTCAAAATCCTTCAACTCCGCCAGAAGTTCACCAACCGCAAAATCTGGAAAACCCGAAAGGACCCCCTTGGAAAATGAAATTCCCCCTATCCCTTTTTCCTCAGCACAGGATTCACAAATGTTCATCTTGGTCACTTCCCCGTTTATTACAGTAGTGAAATGAACGTTTGCCTCTTCCTTTTTACAAACCTCACATAACATCTTTCTCTCCATGTACCCCTGTTAGTTTCGTGAGAAACTGGGGGTACTCCCTGCTCATCTGGTTTCGCTTGAAACTACTTTAAGCAGTTCTACTCCTTTCATCAAGTCAAGAGCTCTTTTCACAATGGGGTCAAGAGAAAGCAAGACTTGCAGCGCCTGTTCTTCGCTGGTTAGACGAGCGAGCTCCACCCTTATTTCCCTTTCAATTGTCCCTTTATATTTGACTAATTTTTGACGGGTGAAATCAATATTTTTCCCCTTCAAAATTTCAGAAAAGAGGTTTATTCCGGCATCATCTAAATTGAATTCGCCTGGCTGCATCTTTCCTTTGTTCTGCGCAAAGGTTATGAAACAGTTATTTCTCTTGAGTATATACAGGAGTTCATTCTCTTCCATATCTTTTGAAATTAAAGTATCCTCCACCTCAATATCTGGAAAAATACCTGTATCCTGAATACAGGTTCCGCTCGGAGTATAATATTTTGCTGTAGTGATGGCTACACCTGCTCCTTCCTCGAGCTGAACTACACTCTGAACCGAACCCTTGCCAAAAGTCCGTGCACCCAGAACCAATCCCCTCTTATTGTCCTTTATTGCTCCTGTCACAATCTCAGAAGCACTGGCACTACCTTTATTTACAAGTACAATTAGAGGGAAATAGCGATGGGTAGATTCCGGGCGGGCAAAATATTTTGTCTCCTGGTGAGAGCGACCTTTCGTTGAAACAATTACTCCACTGGAAATGAATTTATTTGCAACTTCTACTGCCTGTTCCAGTAATCCTCCTGGATTATTGCGCATATCTAATATTAAACCCTTCATACCCCGACTTTCCAGAGAATTCAATGCTTCGTCCAATTCTCTTCCAACATTTTGATTAAAGGTAGTAATGCGCAGATACCCTATATTTCCATCAAGCATGCACACAGATTTTACCGCCTTGAGTTTTATTACATCCCTGGTAATTGTAAAATAGAGCGGTTCCTCTACGCCTTCCCTCTTTATGGTAATTCTAACAGTAGTTCCTTTTGGACCTCGCAATTTATTAACTGCTTCCCTCAGCGTAATTCCAACAGTAGATTTTCCCTCAATCTCAATAATTTTGTCCCCTGCTTTTATACCTGCCCGCTCAGCAGGAGTACCTTCTATTGGAGCAACAACAATCAATTGTTTGGTAAGTGGCTCTAAATCAATCTCAATCCCAAGACCACCGAAGGCCCCTTGCGTCTCCACCTGTAAATTTTTATATTCCTGGGGTTCCATAAAATGTGTATGAGGGTCATCAAGAGAAGCAAGCATTCCCTTAATAGCACCGTAAATTAATTTCTGAGTGTCAACTTCCTCAACATACTGGTTTTTTAGAAGGGATAATACTTCTGAAAACAAGCGCAGATTTCCAAAAAGATCACCTGAAGGTTGCTGCGCTTTTGTAATAAATACCCCCATGTAAAAACTCAATAACACAAGCCCTGTAACAATCCAGAATATTCTCTTTTTCTTAGTAAACATCCATCCTCCTTTTTTATTTGTTTTTAAGCCATTCTAACGGGTCAATTGCTTTTGCATCCTTACGCATTTCAAAATGCATGTTTGATGAAATACTGCCAATTATTTCTCCACTCTTCATTTCTTGACCTGTTTTCACTGAAATTTTATCAAGCCCGCTATACACGCTACAATATCCTCCTCCATGGTCAATAATTATAGTTTTTCCATAACTGCGGAACGAGTCGCTGTACATAACTTTACCTTTACTCACCGCGTACACATTTTCATTTCCGCTAACTTCTATGCCAATTCCAGGATTAAATATGGAAGCTGTATATTGCTGGGTAGATGTCCATCCAAAATAACTAACTACTTTTCCCCTGGAAACAGGCCAGGGAAGATTATCTTTATCCTTCTCGAACAGCATCGCCTCTTTTTTTAAGACTTCCGGAGGCACACCTTTTTGGGCTGCAAGTCTCTTAATCATTGCTTCAAGTTCCCTTGCAGTTTTTCTCAATTGTTCCTGTTTTCTCTGAGACTTTTTTAATTCAGCCTTTGCCCTGGATATAGAAACTTCCTTCTCCTTTTTTTTAGATTCTAATTCCTGTTTCTCTTTTTCCTTTACAACTTTCACGCGAGTTAATTTAACTTCTTCTGTTTTTAATGTCTTCTTTTTATCCTCGATTGTCTTCTTTTGAAATTCTGTCTCCCGGATAAGATCAGCATTCTCACTGGCGAAAACACCGAAAACCTTTAATTCCCTTCCTAAGTCCATGGCACTGTAAAGCAAGATACAGTCTGAGGAGAGAGAATTTAGATATTTCCTCAATGGATTCCTGGCATCCTGTTCAATTTCGTCCAATTGACTCAGAGGGAAGAAAATATTTCTGAAAAATGCAGATATACGTCCAGCGAGTAAATCCTGGTAATCGCGAAAATCCCTTTCTTTCTTTTTTAAATCTATCTCGGCAATTTTTAAATTTTTCTTCGTAGAAAAAATTTTATTTTTATACTTTTTCAGCTCTCCCTCAGTTTTTACAAGATTCTTATTTACAGTTTCCAATGCCTGCTTTTCTTTCCTTTCGGCTACCCTCACCTTCTCTTCTCTTTCCTTTTCCTCGTTAATTTGCTGTTGAATCTGCAACAGTCTTTTCTTGCTCTCTTCAAGTTCCTTGCTCTGCTGTGCAATTAGCACCCCCTGCTGTCTTGCGACAGCAAGACGGGGGGGTACAGACAATGAAAAAAATATCAAAAAAAGTATGGAAATTTTCTTATGCACTTGTTTTCTCTGCACTTTCAGTATCAGCCTCCTTCTTTTTATACTTTCTCTTGTACCTCTCCACTCTACCAGCAGTATCTACCAATTTTTGCTTGCCAGTAAAGAACGGGTGGCATTTTGAACATATTTCTACATGAATGTTTTTCTTCGTGGATCTCGTCTGAATTACATTACCACAAGCACAGGTTATTGTTGTCAGTTCATATTTTGGGTGTATTCCCTCTTTCATGTCCCCCCCTGTTTATTAGAATTAATCATTGAACCTAAAAACTCTTTGTTGCTCTTTGTCCTTTTTATCTTCTCCACTAACAGTTCCATTGCCTCAACCGGGTTAAGAGAATTAAGGACTTTGCGAAGAACCCAAACTTTATTCAATATCTCCTCAGAAAATAGCAATTCTTCCTTCCTTGTGCCAGAGCGGTTTATATCAATTGCTGGAAAGACTCGTCGATCTGCAAGTTGACGGATAAGTTGTAACTCCATGTTTCCGGTTCCCTTAAACTCCTCAAATATTACATCATCCATACGACTGCCTGTCTCAATTAAAGCTGTGGCAAGCACAGTTAAGCTACCTCCTTCTTCTATGTTACGTGCAGAGCCAAAAAATCTTTTTGGGCGATGAAGAGCATTAGAATCAAGCCCTCCTGATAAAACTTTACCACTTGAGGGAACCACCTGATTATGTGCCCGCGCAAGTCTTGTGATACTATCTAACAGGATAACGACATCCTTCTTGTATTCAACAAGTCTCTTCGCTTTCTCCATCACCATATCTGCAACCTGAACATGACGCTCGGGTTTCTCATCAAAGGTGGAATAAATAACCTCGGCATTCACCGAACGTTGCATATCAGTGACTTCTTCGGGTCTTTCATCAATGAGCAGGACTATAAGTTTTATCTCGGGATGATTCACTGTAATGCTGTTTGCAATCTTTTGCAGCAAAATAGTTTTGCCGGTCCTGGGCGCAGCAACTATCAATCCCCTCTGTCCTTTTCCTATCGGTGTAATCAGGTCCATTATCCTCATTGATAGTTCATTTGGTTCTCTCTCAAGCACAATGTGCCCCTGTGGATAGAGGGGAGTCAGGTTGTCAAAAAGAGGATGCTCGCCTGCAAGTTCTGGATTTTCATAATTCACTGCTTCTACCCGTAAAAGTGCAAAGAACTTTTCGCCTTCCTTTGGTGGACGAACCTGCCCAGAGACCGTATCGCCAGTGCGTAACCCAAATTTTCTTATTTGTGAAGGAGAAACATAAATATCGTCAGGACTGGGGAGATAATTGTAATTCGTGGAACGTAAAAATCCGTATCCGTCAGGTAAAATCTCAAGCACTCCCTCTCCAAACAGGAATCCTTCCTTTTCAATCTGTGCCTGAAGAATCTTAAAAATTAAATCCTGTTTTTTCATCCCGCTCAAGCCGCCAACGTTCAATTGCCTGCCTATCTCATTTAATTCAGGAACAGTTTTATTCTGTAACTCCGCAATATCCATTTCCACCTCCACTAGGTGTCAGGTCTTGACATGTAACTCAGGACTTTAGTCCTGATATTTGTCATTTGTCAAGACCTGACAACGTACTTGATTGTTTAGTTTCGACAGGAGTATGCTTTGTAAGAGGAAACAAGGTTCTCGAAGAGGTTCTTATTTTGACCAACCCACGACGTTTATTTTGCGAAAAACAAGGTTCTCGAAGAGGTTCTTATTTTGACCAACCCACGACGTTTATTTTGCGAAAAACAAGGTTCTCGAAGAGGTTCTTA
>MNUO01000092.1 GCA_001871015.1 Candidatus Desantisbacteria bacterium CG1_02_38_46 | reverse complement strand
AAACAAGGATTGAAACTTATTGACCTGCCCATCTTCCTCACCCCCTTCCTTTTGTTTGAACGACGAGTCCATTAAAACAAGGATTGAAACCTATGTGCGATATCCATATCTTTCATTTTACATTTGTTTGAACGACGAGTCCATTAAAACAAGGATTGAAACAAGATAAAATGAAGGAGGAATAATCATGAAGAATAAAGAATGTTGTGCCAAGGAAGAGGAAAAAAGAGCAGAGAACTGCATGGTTTGTGGTGCGTCACTGGAATACTTGGAAACCGCAGTCAGTGTC
This sequence comes from Candidatus Desantisbacteria bacterium CG1_02_38_46, assembly GCA_001871015.1. Classification (GTDB taxonomy): domain Bacteria; phylum Desantisbacteria; class UBA1551; order UBA1551; family UBA1559; genus UBA1559. The sequence continues at coordinate 13,252 of MNUO01000092.1, read as the reverse complement.
GTCTGTAACTACTGCGGTAAGGAAGAGACAGGGTATGTCCGCTGCCCCAAGGGGCATTATGTCTGCGATGAATGCCATGGAAAAGGAGCGTTTGATCTCGTCAAAGATATCGCCCTCACCACGAATGAAAAGGATCCCTTGGCGATAGCCGAGCTGCTTATGGCTCATCCCAAGATACCCTTTTTGGGTTGTGAGCATGGCCTAATTGCTACTGCATCGCTCCTAGCGGCGTTAAAAAACGATGGCACATTGAGCGTCTCTAATGAACAGATTATCGAGGCTATGAAGCGGACGCAAAAACAATCCATGCCTCCGTACTGTGCTCTCACTGGTGTATGTGGTGTGCCTATCGGAATCGGTGCTGCCTTTAGTGTCATTCTGGGTGCAGCATGTCCAAAGGATAGAGAATCTGCCATTACCATGCATATCGCAGCACGGACAATTGATACTATTGCTAATGACGTTGGCCCGATGTGTTGTAAGAGTTTTGTTAGAACTGCTCTTGGTGTAGCATACAATTCAGCGAAGGAGTACTTCAATGTTCATCTGCCAATTCATCGGGAGAAGATTTCTTGTTTTCATTCTAACAAAAACCATCCCAACTGTAGAAAGGAGAAGTGTCTCTACTATCCTAAAACAGTATAGGAAAAATGTTGTTTAAGGTTAATGGAAATGGACTCAACAGCGTATAACAGCGGATAAAGTTTGAACGACGAGTCCATTAAAACAAGGATTGAAACTTGATTTACGCCTGAGCGGGAATGACAATCAAGGTCGAGTAAACTCGACCACTACAGTAATGGCAGAGCTTGCTCTGCAATAAAGTCGAGTAAACTCGACCACTACATTGGAGTCGAGTAAACTCGACCACTACAATTTAAATCAGACTGGAAATTATATGCAAAAAATTCAGCAAAAAAACCCTGTTCAGCAGAAAACAGGACAGTCCAGAAATATCCTGGATGGGATAATTCGTTTCTGCCTGCTTACAACTTTGTTTCTTGTTCCTGTAGTATTTTCTTATTGGTATCGTGGTGGGCATGAGTTATTCTTTCCAATAAAAATATTCTTCACGCAAATCCCCTTAATTATTGCGCTTGTTTTCTGGATACTAAAAACTATTACAAGCGGCGAAATCAGATGGATGCGCAGTTCTTTGATTCTTCCAGTGTTTTTATTTCTTGCGAGTAGCATCCTCTCATTAATTGGAAGTATCAATGTCCTCGTGAGCATGAGTGATTTATATAGATTTTTCTTCTATGTTCTATTCTATATTTTGTTTATAACTCACTTCAGAGCGAAAACCCACATTACTTATCTGCTTGTTGTAGCGCTTATTGCGTTTGGAGTGGTGAATTTTTATGCAATCCTTCAGAAATTGGGTATAGATTTGCTTGCAGCAATCGGGGGTAGAACAGGAATGGATTCAACCCTTGGTAACCCGGATTTTTTTGCCGGATACCTCATTGCACTTATCCCTATTTCTCTTACCTGCACATTCATTGTGAATAGGCAGTGGAGAGTATTTCTGGGCGTCCTGACAGTTACAGGCATTACTTTTCTTTTTCTCACACAATCCAGGGCAGGGTTTCTCGGTTTTATTTTTTCTCTCCTACTTTTAATATTTTTCATCCTGAGGAGCGAAGGAGTTAAAAAAGAGGCAAAAACCTGGATTTTTTCCATTACAGGTATTGCAATAATATTATTGATTGCTCTTTCTTTCAGGGGAGGAACCACACTGAGCCGCATAAGAGAAAGTATGGACCTGAAAAGCACAAATATCCGCTTCAGAATTCTGTGTTATGAATCCACCTGGAATATTATCAAGGACCATCCAATTACAGGCACGGGATTAGGAACATTTTATAATGTTTACCCTAAATACCGCGTGCCAGAAATGAAAGAAGTTTTTACCTTTGTTGAGACACCGCGCTATGCACACAATGATTTTCTCCAGATAGGTTCTGAAACTGGATTGTTAGGTCTGGGTGCATTTATCTGGCTTTTGTTCGTTTTCTTCAAAACAGGAATTCGCGTGCTGAAAGAGGTGAAAGAGTCCTACTGGCGCTGGCTTGCAATAGGTGCAATTTCTTCCTTTGCCGGGATGTTAGTGCAGATGGTTTTTGATTTCAATTTCTATCGTCCTGAAACTACCTTATATTTCTGGCTGATGCCGGCAATACTGTCGGTTATTGCAGAGAGAAGCCAGGGTCGTCCCGAAGGGAGAGTTTTGAAATGGCGATTGCAAGGATGGTCAAGATTAACAATAGGAATTGCCGCAATAATAATCGTTCCATTTATGATAAAAGCATCCCTGGGTCCATTTGTTGGAAATGTCCATTATAACAGGGGATTGCGCGCTGAAAAGGCATACAATAAAGTGCAGGAGAGCTCTCAGAAATCAATATACATAAATGCTGTATTGAAAGAATACAATGAAGCAATAAAGAAAGAGAACTTAAATGATATTTATTATACAAAACTCGGGACTTTTTATGGAAATTTAGGAAGAGAAATGTGGATTTCAGAAAAGGAGAAAAAAGAGTATATGGCTGGGGCTATAGAGAATTTTGAGAAAGCTCTGGAACCCTGCCCTTACTATGCAGGCTATCATTACAATTCAGGCCAGTCATACCTCTTCTATGCACTTGCATTTGACAGAAAATTCATTGAGAAATCTGAAAAAAGATTGAAAGATGCACTTGCACTCAGTTCATATTCAGAGGCAGAGATTTTTCACAATCAGTTAGGTCTTTTATACAAGGAACAGGGTATGTTAGATAAGGCTATCAAAGAATATGAGGAAGCTCTAAAAATTAATCCGCGGACCATTCAATCCCTGATAAATCTTGGAAATGCATACTACGCAAAGGAATGGTATGATAAAGCAATTGAAACCTATTTCAAGTCTCTTGCAATTGACCCTAACAATGTGGATGCTCTTAATAACCTGGCAAATGTCTATTACCAGAAGAGAATGTTTGATAAGGCAATAGCAGGTTACAAAAAAGCACTTTCAATAAATCCCGGTTACATAGATGCTTATAATAACTTAGGCAGTGTGTATTTTGTTGCAGGGATGCACAACGAAGCAAAAGCACAGTTCCTTAAGACTATTGAACTCGTTCCCAATTCTCCACAGGCAAACTATGCCAGAGCAATGCTGTCCAGGATTCCGTAGAAGTAACTCAGGACTTTAGTCCTGCCAAAAAAATGGGGAGTCGAGTAATTAAGTATCGTGTTCATATGATTGTGGACGGTGAAGAGCAAAAGGGGGTAATATGAATCCTGAGGAATTAAAGTATGCAAAGACACACGAATGGGTTAGGGTAGAGGGTGATGTTGCAGCAATGGGAATTACAGATTTTGCAGTAAAGCAGCTCGGAGATATTGTTTTTTTAGAGTTGCCACAGACAGGGAAAAAAGTAGTCAAAGGAGAACCTTTCGGGGTGATTGAATCGGTTAAAGCGGCTTCTGACCTTCATTCCCTGGTAAGCGGAGAAATAATTGAGGTAAATAAAGAGCTTATTGAAAATTTAAAAATGCTTGCTGATTCCCCTTATCAGGATGGGTGGATGATAAAAGCAAAGATGGAAAATCCTGCAGAGCTGGATGGGCTGATAAATGCCGAAGAATATGGAAACTTAATTAAGGGAGAAGAAAACCAGTGACTTATATTCCCAATACTGACGAAGACAGAAAAAAAATGCTTCAGGAATTAGAACTGAGTTCAATTGATGAACTTTTCAAAAATATTCCTGAAGGTTTAAGATGCAAGGGTCTGGATATTCCTGAAGGAAAAAGTGAGTTAGAACTCAGGAAATACTTTAGCATCCTTGCAAAAAAAAATTCCACAGGTCTTGCCTGTTTCTTAGGCGGAGGATTTTACGACCATTTTATTCCTGCAGCATTAGAAGAAATTGTATCCCGTGCAGAATTTTATACTCCCTATACTCCCTACCAGCCAGAAATTTCCCAGGGAATTTTACAGTCAATGTTCGAATATCAAACAGCAATTTGCAACTTAACAGGGATGGAAGTATCTAATGCTTCTTTGTATGATGGTGGAACTGCGCTGTATGAAGCGATGATGATGGCAATCAGAATTACCGGCAGAAAAAAAGTGGTAGTTTGCGGGGGCGTGAACCTTATTTATAAAACAATGCTTTATAGCTATACAAAAAATTTATACTTAAAAATGGTGGAAATTCCAATTTCTGAACAAGGAACTGTTTCTCGTATGGAGATAAAAAAAGAGTTAAATGAAGAAGTTGCCTGCGTTATTCTGCAGAACCCGAACTTCTTTGGATGTATGGATGATTTTACCGACATTTCTGAAATTGCCCATCAGAAAGGGATACTGGTAGTTGTTTCTGTTTATCCAATATCTTTAGGTTTTTTAAAAACGCCCGGCGAAATGAATGCGGACATTGCTACCGGCGAAGGACAGAGTTTGGGAATTCCTCTTTCTTTCGGCGGACCCTATTTGGGTTTTATGACAACCCTTATGAAGTATGTTAGAAAAATGCCTGGAAGAATTGTAGGAGAAACCACAGATAGAAACGGAACAAGAGGATATGTTCTTACGCTGCAGGCAAGAGAGCAGCATATCAGAAGAGAAAGTGCTACCTCCAATATCTGCTCAAACGAAGCCTGGTGTGCTTTAAGAGCAGTGATTTACCTGTCTCTGCTGGGCAAAGAAGGACTTAAAGAAGTAGCAAATCTCTGTTATAAAAAAGCTAACTATATGCTAAATAGACTCCTGCAAATTCCCAAAGTAGAAAGAAAATTTTCCTCTCCTGTTTTCAATGAGTTCGTCCTGAAACTTCCTAAAAATTCAGGAGAAATAATAAATGCACTTATTGAAAAGGGATTCGTATGTGGTTTTCCATTAGAAAGATATTATAAAGATATGGACAATTGCATTCTGGTTGCAGTTACTGAAAAAAGAACAAAAGAAGAAATTGGCATGCTCGCAGAAGCGATTGAGGCAGTGATATGAAGACAATTTTTGAGAAAAGCATTAGAGGAAGAAGAGCAGCAAAATTACCAAAAAGCGATGTTTCCTGTTCAGAAGAAATTCCGGAAAAATTCAAAAGAAAGGAAGGTGTCAATTTACCTGAAGTAGCAGAGATAGATGTGGTCCGACATTATATCCATCTTTCCAAAAAAAATTTCTGTGTGGATGCCAATTTTTACCCTCTTGGTTCCTGCACAATGAAATATAATCCAAAATTAGGTGAGGAAATAGCAAGGTACGAGGGTTTTGCGAATTTACATCCCCTGTTACCTCAGCTTCATCACGGAGGAATGCTTACCCAGGGTGCTTTAGAGGTAATTTATAATTCGGAAAGACTGTTCTGTAAAGTCACCGGAATGGACGAATTCAGCTTACAACCCTTAGCTGGTGCTCATGGAGAATTGACAGGAATGCTGATTGTTGCTGCATATCACCGGGAAAAGGGGAACAAAAAAACCAAAGTGCTCATTCCTGATTCTGCGCACGGAACAAACCCTGCAAGTGCAGCTATTGCCGGATATAAAGTAGTAAGCATACCTTCTGATAAAAATGGAATAATGGATATCGTGGAATTTAAGAAATCCCTGGATGATGAAGTCGCTGCCTGCATGCTTACTTCTCCAAATACCCTTGGAATTTTTAATCCCTATGTAAAAGAAATTTCAGAATTAATTCACCGGATAGACGGCCTGATGTATTATGATGGAGCAAATCTAAATGCCCTTTTGGGAAAATGTTTACCAGGAGATTTAGGATTTGATATCGTGCATCTTAATTTGCACAAGACATTTTCTACTCCGCATGGAGGAGGAGGTCCTGGTGGTGGAGCAACAGGGGTATGCGAAAAGTTAAGAAAATTTTTACCTGTTTCCCGCGTAATTAAAAGAGAAGATGCAACCTACGCATTAGATTATGAATATTCCAATTCCATCGGTTATATTGCTCCATTTTATGGGAATTTTCTGGTTATTTTAAAGGCATACGCTTATATTCTCAATCTGGGAGGAGAAGGTTTAAAAAGAGTATCAGAAAATGCAGTTTTAAATGCTAATTATCTTTTAAACAAATTAAAAAAATGTTATGAAATTCCTCATCCGGAATCCTGTCTGCATGAATTTGTAATTTCCGCAAAAAAACAGAAACAGAAAGGGGTAAGCGCTTTAGATATAGCTAAAAGATTGATTGATTTTGGTTTTCACCCGCCAACAATATATTTCCCTTTAATTGTAGAAGAGGCAATGATGATTGAGCCCACAGAAACTGAGTCAAAAGAAACCTTAGATGAGTTTGCACTGGCGATGATTGAAATTGCAAAAGAAGTGGAAGAAAATCCGGATATTATTAAAGAATCTCCACAGGGATTAGAAATTTCTCGCCTTGATGAAGTTAAGGCGGCAAAAGAGTTGAAATTAAATGGATAAATTTATTTTAATATGAGAGGTAAAGAATGAAAATGAAGAAGATTGGTATTCTGGAAAGAATTTATTGATGCGGGTTATGAACTTTCTGAGTTGTCTTTGATGTAGTCACCGTTGTGTTGCCAATCTCTAAAATTATTTGAGTGTAATATTGTTTATAACTTGACAAACTTGATATTTTATGATATAATTTATTTACAAATGATAACAAAGGAGGGAATATGGGTACTGCAATAAAAGAAAAATTAGTAGGAGCAAGAATTCCTGCATCCTTGAAGGAAGTTCTTGACAAGTACTGCAAAGAGCATGGTGTAAAAATGAATTTCTTTGTCGTTCACGCAATCAGAGAAAAGCTTCTGGAAGTTGTTGAAGATGAAGATGACATTAAAGTAATTAGCGAACGACTTAAAAAACCTGATTTTGCCACTACGCAGGAATTTAATGATTATCTTGTTCATAGAGGAATAAAAATTTAATGTATAAAATTGAATATCATAAACAGGTTTTTAAAGATCTAGATAAAATACCAAATGATATCGTAGAAAAAATTGCTAAAGTTATTAAAGAACTTCTCGATAACCCTTTTCCTTGGAGACATAAAAAACTATCTGGTAAATTGAATACTTACAGAGTAAGAGTTGGAGAGTACCGGATAATTTATATAATTAGCCAGCAAGAAAATAAAATTAGGATTATGCGAGTGAGGCATCGAAAAGATATTTATCGGCATATGGATTTCTAATTAAAAGGTAATGTAAAAATCCACGGCAATAACTTTAGCCCTTGATTTAAACAGATGAAGGAAGAGAACAAAAAGAGAAATCTTTCTGTTGAAGCAGTAAGGATAAGAGGATAACATTGCACACTACGGGGCTTCGGTCCCGGAAGGGACGGCAGTTATTAAAAATATGAAGAATAAAAATGTTTATATTATAGCTGGACCAAATGGGTCGGGGAAAACGACTTTTGCGAAGGAATTTTTGCCAGATTATATCAGGTGCCCACATTTTGTAAATGCTGACCTTATTGCTCAGGGACTTTCACCATTTTCTACAGAGATTTCAGCGATAAGGGCTGGCAGGGTTGTTCTTGGTCAGCTTCACTATTATGCAAGCAAAAACATGGATTTTGCTTTTGAATCAACACTGTCAGGTAAGACATACATCAATTTCTTTAAAGAACTGAGGAGAAAAGAATATAATCTCCATGTTTTCTTTTTATGGATACCATCTGCAGAGCTAGCTTTATCGCGAATTAAAGATAGAGTGGCTGAAGGCGGGCATGATGTTCCAGCTCAGGATGTGCGTCGCCGTTTTGGTCGCAGTATTTACAACTTCTTTAAACTTTACAAACCTTTATTGCACTCCTGGATGTTGTTTGATAATTCAGAATCTAAACCTAAGTTGATTGCCGAAGAGAAAGACGGGAAACTCAATATTGTTGATAAAGATTTATTTAATAGGATTATAAAAGCGGGAGAGTAGATTATGAGAAAAAGATACACACTTCACGAAAAGGCGTTCCTTGCGCTTAAAAAAGCAGTGAGGGAAGTAGTTAAGCATCATCAAGAAACTGGACGCCCACTTGCCGTTTGGCAGAACGGCAAAGTCGTTCGGGTATCCGCTGAACGAGTTTTGAATCATAAATAAGAAAAAAGTCGAGGGAGGGATGCCCGAGTGGGTCGAACGACACAGATGTGTCGTCTACGGGTGGAAGAGTGGAATGACGGGCTTTCGTTTATGCAGAGCACCCAGGAACCACATCCTGGACAGCTCGGAACGAAGTGGAGAGGTGGCCGAGTGGCTGATGGCGCTGGTCTTGAAAACCAGCATCGACAACCCAAATAAGTGTAGTCAAATCAATGGTTTTTGAGGTTTGTCACACAAAGGCGGTTTTCATAGAGTTTCACGCAAGTTCACGCCCTTTCACGGAGTTTCATTAAGTGGTACCAAGGTAACAGAGGCAAGAATGCGTAAATTCACCTCGATAGCTTTATTGTCTTTCTGTGTAATATCAATTTTATCTGGAGCAGTTTTAGCAAAAACATATTCTTCTATTCATGAATTCATTGGTTCACTCTATAATCCGCTTGGCGTAGTTCCAACTGTGTTTTTTGGCGCCAGAATAGAAAAAGGGACATTTAAATTTGAGTTGGCAGATTACGGAGGTTTGTTTGGATTTGGGCATGCAAACAAAAACCCTGTTGCGGTTGGTTTTATAATTTTTGATTATCAATGTAGAATTTCATTATCGGGTGGAATTAATTTTTACGGACAAGAGAATAATGTATTACCATATTTAGAAGCAGATTTAACAAGTCCTTCACAATTTTGGGCGCAATTTGATGCAAATTTAAAATATTTTATAAATGAGCCTATTGGAAAAGGAAATTATTATTGGCCAACCATGGGGGTGCGTTTCGAATGGTGAAAATATTAAACTTTGGCATCTTGTTCTTTACTTGACTTTTAAGAAAAATATGGTATAATATTAATTCGTTACTATAACGAAAAAAGAGGTATTTTAGGGCATTTTTCGTTATGATATCGAAAGGAATAGATATGGGGAATTTCAAGAAACATCTTGCACTGGTAAAGGAAAAATTACAGGCAACAGTAACTGCTTATCAAAATAAACAACATACAGTTGTAGGCGACCTCGCAACTAAAGTGGTTGAACAACTTGTAGAGGCAGGGGCGGCTAAGAAAAATGAACATTTCGGAACGCATAAGGAACGTCATGAATATTGCAACAAAAATTTCCCATCAAAAGTAAATGAGAGCATGAGAAAAGTATGGTTTGCCTACGGAGATTTAGGATATGATGGAGTAAATGGGCACAGGGCAAAAGTAGTTATGGAGAATTTAAAAATCGTGATTAATTTCTTTGAGGAAAGATTCAATGAAAAAATTGAACCTGAAATCAATATCTAAGAAGATAGCAGGGGCCCTATTAAAAATAAGTGATGTGAGGGCAATCGTGCTCTATGGGAGTTTTGCCCGTGGTGATTTTGGACCAAAGTCTGATATAGATTTATTTATAATTACTGGCAAAAAGGATACAATTGACCAGGTAGAAAAAGAGATTGTCCAATTAGAGCAAGAAATAAGCAAAAGTATCCAGCCGACTATAAGAACGATAGAAGAATTGGAGAAGACAGATACGGGTCTGTTGCAGAATGTATTTCAGGAAGGGAAAGTTCTTTACACAAAAGAGCCTTTGGAGATTTCTGCGGTATCCTTGTTGGAACAGAAGCCCTATATTATTTCTTCATTCAATCTAAATAGTCTCAGCCAAAAACAAAAAGCTGCATTTAATCGGGAATTATATGAACAGACAAAAGGGAAATATACCTACAAGGGACTTTTGAAAGAATTGGGTGGAGAGAAAATTTCCCCGGGCTGTGTTATGATACCTCACAACAAAGAAGAAATGCTGCTTAAATTTTTTAGAAAATACAGAGTAAAATTTATCCAGACTAAAATCTGGAAATCTTAATTTTTCCGTCGGTATTTTGTTTTTAATCGTCGGAGAGGTGGCCGAGTGGCTGATGGCGCTGGTCTTGAAAACCAGAGTCATTGACTTAAATAAGTGCTGTCAAATCAATGGTTTTTGAACTTTGCCACCAAACCCCGGTTTTCATAGAGTTTCACGGAAGTTCACGGGCTTTCACTAATTGCAACCACGGTAGGAGTGAAGAGTATCAGTTCAAACTTAAAAGGGTTGGTACAAGTAAAACCACTATATTGTGTTTTTATTCTTTTACGAGATAAAATAATTGGGGGCAGTTATGGTAGAAAGTGATGAATGGTATACTCTGCAGGATGGGAAGTGTTTTCCCCTCAAAGAAAAATTAAGCACATCTGGGGAAGGGAAATTTCAAACAGAAGAAGAATTAACTAACTTACTATTGAATAATCCTGAATTGATAGAACCCGGCTTGTTGCTGCTTCGCTCCGACCCCAAGGGTGTAGGTGGAATAGATATTCTTGGTCTAAGCTCCAAAGGACGTTTTGTAGTAGTCGAGATAAAAAGGGGCTCAATCAATGCAAGTTCTTTTGGGCAATGTCTTGGATACGCTTTAGCTGTCAGGTAACAAATATATAGACATCGTGAACTCTTCTTAGAATCTTAAAATATACACACATCGTGAACTTCACAGATCGATCTTTGACAAATCAATGGCTGTTTTTGGTAAGGGGTAATCGAGTTTCTCTATTAGTTTAGAATCATGGTATATGGATAATGTCTCCTTTGCAGTATCAATTGTTGCCCACACATACTCGTATTCTACCTCTAACGGCATAGAGAACCTTTCTCCAAAAATATCGAGAACTCGATTGCTTCGTATGAACCGGACAAGATGTACATATCCTGGGGCAATACCAAGCTTCTCAGGAACCCTGAAGTCGGGAGGAAGAAGAGTAATATGTCCTGAACATTTCTCAATAGGAGTTTTTCCTTCTAATGTGCTATAGCGATGATTCTGATCATGAAATGTTTCAAATCCTCGTGCCTGCTGGAGAAGATAGGGAAAATCCTTGAAATACTGAGATCGAAAGAACCCTTTATCAAAGACATCTTGAAAGCGTTCTATAATTGCATTTCTCCATGGTTCCTTAAGGGGAATAAATATGGGCTGTATATTGAGGTGAAGGCAAAGGCGTATTACCAACCCGAAAGAGTGGGGATAACGATTGCTTCCCCTCATAGGTAGTTTGTTATCCATCTGTAGATACGCAGGTATGCCCAGCGTTTGCCAGCAGCGTATTAAGGCGTTGGTGATATCTATGTTGGTCTGTCTGCGCACAGGATTAACGCTACACCGACGGTCATAGGCATCAATGATATTGTCTGAATAAAAGCGTCCATTATCCTTTAAATACCGAGGTCCCACTACATCAAACTGATGCAGATAGTTACTTCTGGTAATTTCCAGAGAAGGGTAATCGATATTCTTTGCCTCGTATTTTGGGCTCTTGCGTACAAGGTTATTTCTTTTAAGGACTTTGTTAATTGTAGAAATTGGTGGAGGTGTTATCCCTTGTTGGCTTAAATGCCAACTGATGTTAAGTGCACCAATTTGAGCATAAAGTGTTTTCTCAAGATGCTTTCTTGCTTCTATTACAGCCTGTTCCATAGTTCTATCAACCCTTTTACGAACCCGGTGGGGTCTTCTGGATAGATTTTCAGTCCAGTTCTCCCCATTGTGTTTAGAGCGTTTTAGCCACTTAAAAAACCATGTTTTACCTTTACCAAGACTTTGATAGATTTCCTTGGGAGATTCGCCATTTTCGTATCTCCTGACAGCCTGTTCTCTTAGTTCTTTCTCGTCCATACTGACCTCCTTTTTGGAGATCAGTATAGCACATTAAGTCAAACCAGTCAATAAAGTGATGGGTTCGCGATGTATGTATATTTCTTTTCATTAAGGTTCACGATGTGTGTATATTTTTGGGTTCGCGATGTATGTATACTTGTCAGTCAGGAATTGGCCTGTGTCGATGTTGAAATACATTCGAAAAGACTTTAGTGATCCAGAAATATCTGAGATTGAGAAACGTTCAAAGGGCGAAGAAGTCAATCTTTTCCCTAAAATGATTCTTGTGGGCTACAATGTTACTGGCAGTGCTTTGCAGTGCATGCATTTTTTGAGCAATGAAATAAAGATTCCCAATTTTGAAACTAAGGTAATTTCTATAGGTAGATGGGAGAAGGACGAGAGAATATTAATTCGAAAGCGATTGCATTTACCTGTTGTTCATTTCTTCAAACCTTGGGATGAGTGGAAATCTGGGGATATTGCACAGAATTCTGAGTGGCTGGACTCAGATTGGGTTGAAAATCCTTTGGAGATTTTAAATAAATTACCAGATGGAAGGTTGGAAATTCAGACTGCGGAGATATCCCGAGGGAAAAAGAAACGGGTCGGGAAGTTCAAAATAGTGCCATTCCTTGCAAATTATATTCCTGTAAAGTTGGGAGAAGGCGATGGGGGAAAGTGAAAAATCAGTAACAAATGGCGGATATAAATTAGACGAAGTAGTGTCAGCATTGCAGAAAGAAATTAGAAGGGGCAACGAAGAACAATCGCTGTACTGGGCTCTGGAGTTGGCAGAAAGTGGATACCTGAAATTACTAATGACGAGGTTGCAGGTAATAGCAAGTGAAGATATAGGTTTGGCTGATTCCAATGCCGCAATCTTGATAAATTCAATGATAGCAGGTATGAACGAGACAAATAAAGATTGGGTAAAAGATGTAAGGCCTGAACTTATTGGGCATGCTGTGCTCTATCTCTGCAGGGCACCAAAGAATAGAATTGCAGATGATGCAACATATCTAATGTCACTGAAAAAGAAAAAAGGTTTGAAACTGGAAATCCCGGATTATGCAAAGGATTGTCATACGACTTTTGGCAAGGAAAAGTTAAAGAAGATATCTGCCTCTACAGGAGAAAGTTATGAGAAAGTGATTAACAAAGAATTCTATAACGAGGGTGCTAAACTGGGGAATCCTGTTGATGTTGGTGGAAGAGACTGGACAAAAGAACTGAAGGAACACTTAAAGAAAGAGGGTTTGTTGTGAATTCAAGGTCAGGAGAACAATCTATAGAAAAGAAACGAAAGGGTAAAGATAAACCAGTGGGTGTGTTTATATACCCAGGATGCTTTTCCAAGAAAGACAAAATTTCCGAATTGCTTCAGAGCAAGACGCGATATGTATCAATGGACAGGGGAGAACTCGTTGAAGGTATGAAGTTATTTGAATCGCATTTTAAAGAATGGGTCTCGTTGGCTTGCGAAGAATTGGG